>NZ_JAQVHI010000001.1:0-208690 GCF_028696275.1 Lascolabacillus sp. | reverse complement strand
CGGTTGTAGTGAGCTTTACCTGGTCCGTCGGCTGGTTTATCCCACCATGATTCGGTAGTGTATTTGTTCCAGCGGATAAGGTCTGTACGACGACGACCTTCGCCAATGAATTCAATCATCCACTCATCCAGCATTCTCCATTCGTCAAGGTTGCTTGCAGTTACAGGATCCGGATCTCCTTCCGGGAAGTAGCGTTCGCGTACTGTGTTAATTAAACTAGCTGCAGCAGCTTTGTCACCTGCACGTAATTTGCATTCTGCTAACATATAGTAGGCTTCTGCAAGTCTGAATACAGGTATATCAGGATTACCCTTTAATGTTTTCTCTGTTAACCATGGAATTGGTGAGAACTTAGCCAGACGTACACCTGATGCCTCTTCTCCCCAGCGTGCACCTTCTTTTCCATGGTCTACTTCAGCTCCTGCCTGTGGGGTGATACGTGCAATCTGGTCAACAAGTACCAATACTTCATTAGGTTTAACCTGACGGTTTCCTCCATGACATGCAGCACCTGTTACAGGGTTGATCATCTCTCCAAAATAGAACATACCGCGCCATTTGCCTTCTCCTTCGTATGCATTTAGCTGTTTGCGAACATCATCTTCGTGGAACTTGGCAAAAGGACTTCCCAGGCGATATGTGCCTTTTGAACTTGGATTGTCGCTTCCATATAAATATGATTTGCCTTCTACGTCGAGTGATGGTACGAGACAGTAACCATTGTTTCTGTTTCCAATCTCTCCATTGCTCCAGTATTCGCCCATTCCGTAGTGATTGGAGTGTGGACCGGTACTTCTTTCGCTGATTGCATTCTGACTTGGTACAGACCAGATTATCTCTGTTGAACGGTCGTTATCAAATCCGAAGATATTTGTCCATTCATTTTCCAATGCATAAGTGCCATACTTTCCATCAATGATATCCTGACAGATTGCTGCTGCTTCAGCATACATATCTTTTCTGATGTATGATTCTGCATTGAAATAGAGACGAGCTTTTAAAAGAGCTGCTGCTGCCTGATTGATAGCACCTGTTTCCTGTGCTCCAAGAACAGTTTTCTTAGGCAACTGTGGAATTGCTTCTGTAAGAAGACTATCGATGAATTCGAATGTTTCAACATCTGTTGCACGTGGCTTAATATCTCCCTGTGTGGAAGTATAAAGAGGTACACCACCAAACATATCAAGTCCGAACCAGTAGAAAAATGCAGATAATGTCTGCAGTTGCATCAATACAGCTTCACGGCTGCCTTCTGGGAATCCGAGAGCATCGAAATCAACATACTGATCGATATCATCCTTGGCACTCCATGCCTGAGCCACACCCATTGAGAATGCTCTCCATGCATCATATACACCGGGAGTAGTAGGAGTAAAATCGTGGTGATACATTCTTAAATAGTTACCTCCATCATACCAGTCATTATAACGTGATGGTACCAACATTTCATCTGTAGTGAACTCCTGAAGCATTATAAAATTTGAGTGTGCCTGATTATCGGCCATACACCATGCCCAGTGAGTGAAAGCGCGTCCCATTCTTTGGTACACCTTTTCTTGCGTGTCAAAGAACAATTCAGGTGTTGATTGCGAATAGTAAGTAGGTTCTACTTCGCATGATTTGAATACGGAAGAGATACCGACTACTGCTAATATTATTATTAATAATTTGTACTTTTTCATAACTGTGCCTTTTAGAAGTTTAACTGAAGACCAAAAGTGAATGTTCTGGTTTGTGGATAGATATTCCCTTTTCTTTCGATACCGGCATCCCAGCCTGTGATGTCAACTTCGGGATTTAAACCAGGGTATTTAGTGAAGGTATATACATTATCTCCTGTGAAGTAGAATCTGATAGAATTGAGCATATCAGTATACTTTCTCAACGCAAGTGTATAACCTAATGACAGGTTCTGAATCTTAAGGAAGGTTCCATCATAAAGGAAATAATCACTTGGAGAAGGACGACCGGTAATATGTCCGTTCTTTTCGATTGCATCGTAAATCATATTACCCTGTGCAACGTTTCTTAAACCATACTCAAGTTCGATTGCGTTATAAATATCGAAATCAATCCAGCTTGTAAGAGTCATGTTGAAGTCCCAGTTTTTATAGCCTAAGTTGTGGGTCCAACCTGCCATTACAGTAGGAGTGAAGTTTTTCTGATAAACGCGGTCATCAACTGTACCATCGTCAGAGAAGATAATATTATCATCTTTATCATAGATCTGGAATCTTCCTTCACTAACTCCTGCATAACGATACATGAAATAGCTTCCTACCTCTACGTTTTCTTCAATTCTGTGAGCATATTCAACCCAGTTGTTGATATAATTACCATTGATGTATGTCTGATCACCCCATAGAGAACCGATGAAAGTTCTGTTGTGAGTTAAATTCAATGATGTATTGTAGTTCCAGTTTCTTCCTCTTACAGGGTTTGCACCAAGTTCAACTTCCCAACCACGGTTGTTCATTGTACCGATGTTTTTATACATGCTTGATTCTGTATTAGGTGGTTGTGGTACCTCTACACTATATATCAAGCCTTCGATATTACGTTTGTATAAATCAATTTTACCATAAATTCTGTTATCAAGTACAGAGAAGTCGAGACCAACGTTCCACTCATGCTTTTCTTCCCATCCTAAGTCTCTGTTAAGATTGGTTGTTGCACCATAACTCATTGCCCAGTTTCCAGTAGGTAATAACCATCTTGTGTCTGAACCATACATTCTTGCTGCATAGTTTGCAGAGAATCCTTCGTTACCTGTGACACCATAAGCAACACGAAGTTTCAGGTCGTTTAGCCAGTCTACATCTTCAAGGAAGCTTTCGTTTGACATACGCCATCCTGCAGATAGTGACCAGAAGTTACCCCATCTGTTGTTTGCTGCAAATTTACTTGAACCTTCGCGGCGAACAGATGCAGTGGCCATATAAGTATCATTGTATGAGTAGTTTGCACGCATGAAATAGGCCAATAGACGCTCAGTAATATTCTTTGATGAACCCATTTGTGCAAGACCTTCAGTTAATCTTGTTCCTTCGCCAAGGTTCCAGAACATAATACGGTCGTTGGTGAAGTTACCGTTACGTGCATAGAAGTTGTCTCCATTTCTTTCGAAATAGCTATAACCTGCAACTGCATTTACAGTGTGTGGTCCAAACTCATTAAGATATGACAGGTAACCGTCGGTATTAAATAGTTCGGTTTTACTGAATTCCATTTCAGCCCAGCCTTTGCGACCTGCTCTGAGCTCTTCACGAGAGAACATTGAGCGGTAGTAATGTCTTTCCCACTGTCTGTTTTCATAAGCAAATGTATGCTGATATGAAAGACCTTCAACAGGGAGGATGTTCAATTTAAGTGATACATCAGGACGGAACCATTTATCCACCCCTTCGTCTGTTTTAAGAGCTGCTTCACCAATTTCGTTCATTTCGGTATTGTCACCAGTTGTCCAGATATTCCATCCGGTCTGGCTGTTTGGGTCGCGAACTGCCTGTGTAGGATTGGCACGCATGATACCTTCTATTGAAGGTTTGTTCTGATTACGTTTTGCCTGTCTGTAGCTTAAGTGTGAAGAAATATCAAGCCATCCGTTAAGCAATTTGAAATCAGTGTTGATACGACCAGCATAGTCTTCACGTTCGTCACCTCTGAGTACACCTCTGTTCTGGTCATACATCAAAGATGCAAATATACGTGCTGTTTCCTGGCCTCCCTGCATAGTAATTATATGTCTCTGAGAAGTTGGGTTGTCACTCAAAGCTTCATCCCACCAGTCGGTTTCATGTCCTTCGTCATTCTTTGCACCTTCGTAAGTTGCAATATAATCTTTTGCATTAAGAAGATCAGGTTTACCGAATGCTTTTTTAAACATTAACTCGCTGGTGTAATTTGTTTGAAGTTTACCTGTAGAAGCTTTCTTGGTAGTAACTAAAATAACACCACCTGTTGCTCTTGTACCATAGATTGCACCTGCAGAAGCGTCTTTCAATACATCGATTGACTGGATCTCTTCAGCTGCAAGAGAACGAATATCTCCACCCGGCATTCCGTCTATAACAATAAGCGGTGCACGTGATGTGTTAATTGAAGCCATACCACGCAACTGGAAAGTGTTTCCGGAGTTAGGACTTGCATTGCCGGACATAACCAATCCGGCTACCTTTCCCTGCAATGCATTGGCAATTGAAGAACCACCCACACCTTTTGGCAGATCGCTTGCAGAGAGTGAGGTAATAGAACTTGTAACCTGTTTTTTCTGCATTGTTCCATAACCAACTACAACTACTTCGTCAAGCAACTCAGTATCAGATGCCATAACGACATCAATTTGATTGCGTCCGTTAACAGGAATGATTTGTGTTACCATCCCAACATAGCTGAACTGCAGCGATGCGTTAGATGGAACATTATTTAAGGTGTAGTTTCCATCAATATCGGTAACAGTACCGATACTGGAATTGTTTTCCACCATAACGGTTGCACCGATAACTGACATACCTGTTGCATCAGTTACAGATCCAGTTACCGTAATGTTTTGGGCAAATAACCCAAAGGATACTGTCCACAATAAGGCAAACAGAAATCCTTTCCATTTGGAATTTGAATGTGACTTTTTCATTCTTTCACAATTTTAAATTAATAATCATTGTTAATACTTCTGGGTATCATATTATGTATTATGATATAAAATGGTTTTCTCTCTTGTCTTTCATTCTTAAAAATATGGGTTATTCATATTTTAGAATTTAAGATTTGATTGATTTTCGGCTTGCGAAGTTAGTGTACTTATACACATTATGCAAATTTTTATTTAATTTCGTGCCCCGACTTGATACACATTTACTTTTAAAAATAATTTTATATATGAAAACAAGAATTACCACGTTATTTTTCCTATTGATATTCATTTCCGGCTCTATTTATTCACAGCAAAAATCTTTTGAGGGCACAGAATCCAAATATCAAAACAGCAATTTCCATGATGTTAAGACATTCTCACATAAGTTTAAGTCTAAAAGACCAAAGAATGTGATTCTTTTGATTGGTGATGGAATGGGGGTGACACAAATTTATGCAGGTGCAACAGCCAATAAGGGTAAACTTTTTCTTGATAACTTCAAACATGTAGGATTCTCCAGGACTCAGTCGGCCAACCGCTACGTTACCGATTCAGCTGCAGGAGGAAATGCAATTGCTACCGGACATAAGACCAATAACTATATGATAGGTAAGGATGCTCAGGGCAATCCTGTTCCCTCAATTTTAAAAATTGCCCAGCAGAATGGTCTGGCAACAGGTATTGTTGTTACAACAAGCATGCTTGATGCTACTCCTGCCAATTTTGTGGCTCATGTGGATCATAGAGATATGATGCCAGAGATTGCAAGCCAGTTTGTATCATCAGATGTGGATGTCTTTATCGGTGGTGGTATTGAGCACTTCAATGATAGGGAAGATAATAGAAACCTGTTAGAGGAGCTTGCCCAAAAGGGTTATCAGGTGTATGACAATATTGAATCGATCAAATCAGTAAAAGAGGGTAAGCTTGCAGGTTTTCTTAAGGAGAACAAGGTAGATGTTAGGGGAAATCAGCTTGAAGAGACTACTGAGGTTGCCCTGGATATTCTGAATAACAGTAAAAAGGGATTTTTCCTTATGGTTGAAGGTTCAGAGATTGATGGAGGAGGTCATGAGAATGATATGAAATTCATGATAGATGAGATGCTTGATTTTGACAGAACTGTTGGAAAGGCGCTGGAGTTTGCTGAAAAGGATGGAAGAACGTTGGTGATTGTTACTGCTGACCATGAGACAGGAGGGGTAACCTTAACCGGTGGGAATATGGAGACAGGCGAAGTTACAGGGCGATTTACAACAGGTGGCCACCGCTTTTTTTTGCTGCATAATCATAGTTAAAATATGTAATATTCATTTGTATTAAATGTAACAGTGTTATATTTGCAACATTGTTGCATTACAATTGTTTTTATGATCACAGCAGAAGAGATATTAAAAAGACAGGATTTAAGGAGTACTGCCTGCAGGAAGTTTATAGTCAAGAGTCTACTCGAGAACAACAAAGCTATGTCGGAGAACGAGTTAAAAGGTGAATATCCTGAACTATTTGACAGGGTTACTTTCTATCGCACCTTAATAACTCTTGAAGATAGTGGTGTTATCCATAAGATTGTACTTAACGACAATAGTGTGAAGTATGCTTTGAACAATCATCATCACAATGAAAGTAATCTTCATTCACATTTTCACTGTGAAGAATGTGATGAGGTTATGTGTCTTGAAGGTAAGACAAAATTTGAAGCAGAACTTCCAGATAAGTTTGTTAGCCGCGAAGTATTTGTTGTGATTGAAGGTTGCTGCGCTGATTGTGCAGGCCATGTTAAATAACTATACTCCAATTTAATGAGGTTATCATTATCTTTTATATTACTGTTATTCAGTGTTAGTGCAGTTTTATCGCAGGTAGCAGATATCAGCAAAAGAATTGCTATAAGCGGAACTGTGCATGATGCTGACAATGGTGGCCGAATGGCTGCATCGACTGTTTCATTGCAACCTGCAAACAGACATGTTGAGACCGACAAGGATGGTTTTTTCAGCTTCGGGGATCTGGAGCCGGGGGACTACAAATTATCTGTGCAGTTTATCGGTTATGAGGAATTGACTTTACCTGTTTCGGCAGAAGAGGATACAGTTATTCATCTCTATATGAAGCCTATTCATTTAACACTTTCGGAAATAATGGTTAGTGGAAAAAAAAGGAGAAATAGAGAGCAAATTTCAGCACTGGCAGTGAGGGAAATTGGGCGGGACTACCTACTAAGGAATAACTCCACTAATTTTGTGCAGACACTTGCTTCTATATCGGGTATCTCATCTATGGATATAGGAGCCGGATTTTCGAAACCTGTAATTCGTGGATTGGGATTCAACCGTATTGCAGTGGTTGATAAAGGAGTGGTACAGCAGAATCAGCAGTGGGGGGCGGATCATGGACTTGAAATTGATCAGTATGATGTTGATAATGTAAGGGTTCATAAAGGTCCAATGTCACTTTTCTACGGTTCTGATGCAATTGGAGGAGTGATAGAGATCATGCCAACGCAAATACCTGATCATGACCAGTTCTGGGGTGATATTACATTGATTGGAAAAAGCAACAACGATCTCCTTGGGACATCAGTTTCAGCAAGTAGAAAAAAAGGGAATATGTTTTATAGAGGCAGGGCAACTATTCAGAGTTATGCCGATTATCGTATACCAACAGATACTATAGATTACCTCACCTGGAAAATGCCTGTATATGGGAGACGAATGAAAAACAGTGCAGGGAGAGAGTATAATCTTTCATTTTCTTCGAATTACAGTGATGATAACTTCAGCAGTTGGCTTCACTTGTCGAATGTTAATGCTAAAAACGGATTCTTTCCGGGAGCTCATGGTATACCGGCACTTAACAGGCTGGAACATGATGGTTCATACCGCAATATTGAGATGCCTTATTCTACATCCAATCACCTGAAAGTGATATCGAACAATGAGTGGAATATTAATAATAAAGGCAGGATAAACCTTGATTTGGGATATCAGAACAACCATCGAGAAGAGATGTCGCAGTTTCATACACATTACAGTAACCAGTTGCCACCAGCTGTGGATCCCGATCTGGAAATACAATTTATTTTAAATACTTACACAGCAGGTCTGAGGTATTTGAAAGATGAGGGAGAGAGGTGGTCAAAGATAATAGGTGTATCGGCAGAGTATCAGCATAACAGAGTAGGAGGGTACTCCTTTTTGTTGCCAGAGTTTGACCGGTTATCGGGTGGTGTTTTTTGGCTGAATAGTATTAAGTGGAGCGACAATTTAACACTTACAGGGGGATTAAGATATGATATCGGCAAGCTGAACATTTATAGATTTTATGACTCTGTACTAAGTGAATATTTATTAATGCAGGGATATGATGAGCAGGAGGCTGATCTGTATTCACAACGATCATCAGACATAAGCAGAACATTCAATGATCTCTCCTATTCAGCAGGAATTAGCTATGATTTTAATAAACGTCACTCTTTAAAACTAAATGTAGGCAGCAGTTTCAGATATCCCGGAGCAAATGAGCTATCGTCAAATGGAGTGCATCATGGAGCATTCAGACATGAGATGGGAAATGATGAACTTGAATCAGAAAAAGGGTTGCAATTGGATGCAGATTATCATTTCAGAGGCAGAAAGCTTTCAGTAACACTCAACCCTTTTGTTACTTGGTTTAACAACTATATCTATCTGAACCCAACAGGAGAGTGGTCGGTATTACCTCATGCTGGTCAGATCTACCGCTACAGTCAGTCCGCAGCATTTATGGCAGGTGGTGAAATGATTATAAGATATGATTTTACTAATAATTGGTCGGCTACTTCCGACTTTGAATATCTGTTTAGTGTTAATATGGAAGATAATTACCCCTTACCTTTTACACCTCCCGCAGCAGTTACAACCGACCTCACGTATTCAGATCTGGGCACAGGTTTGATCACACAATACTCATTCAGTTTAGAGAATCGTATGGTAATGGATCAGAACAGGGTTTCAAGAAATGAAGAGATCACACCCGGAACCAGTTTATGGAATCTGTCTGCTAATGCACACTGGGATATTGGAGGCAGAAGAATTGTGACTCAGTTCAGGGCAGATAATATATTCAACAGAGCATATCTTAATCACTTGAGTTTTTACAGGAAACTGAATGCTCCCGAGCCGGGAAGAAATATTCAGCTGATTATTAAAATGATGTTCTGAAATGAATGAATGAGTATTGAAATTTAATGATTAGTGTTAATTTATTGTTTTAATGTTCTTGATGTGTTAAAAACAGATATGAAAAGATTTAAGTTTACAAGAGTTGCTTTCTTAGTGATAATTATATTTTCGGGACTTATTTCAGTCTCCTGCGATAAAATAGAAATAGATAATCAGAAGCCGGTTATAAAAGTAATTGAACCTTTTGAGGATGAGCATGTGAAACCTGGTGATGCGGTACATTTTAAGGTGGAGTTTTCGGATAACATAGCACTTGCATCATACAAGGTTGATATACACGGAGCATTTGATAACCATTCACATAATTCGACAGTTATGAGTACACGAGCTGCCACTGACAGCATAGCTTTTGAAAAGACCTGGATGGAGACAGAGTTTATAACTCTTGGTGAATCGCCAATAGCAGGTAAAAAGATTGTCACAGTGGAACATCAGCATATTGTAATTCCAACTACCATACGCAGAACGGTTAATGGGGTAATAGAAGAAATGCCCCTGAGAGAGGGGCATTACCATTTTATTGTTTACTGTACCGATGAATCAGGACAGGAGTCATTTGTTGCAAAAGAGATTTTTATCTCAAATGATGAGGATGGTCATCAACATTAACAGATAAATAAACTGTTATTGATTTGATGTCATGTAAAAGGTGAGCTCTCCACCATTCATTATATCATCATATGTGATAAATTTTTCTGTGTATATTGAACCATTCAGTTCAATCTTTTCGATATACATATTCTCCTCAGACAGGTTTATAGCTTCAATTGTGAATGTTTTACCATTATCAAGGTTTAAAGTTGTTTTTGGAAGCTGCGGAGCACCAAATACCAACTCTCCGCTTACAGGATTAACAGGGTAGAACCCCATAGCAGAAAACATGTACCAGGCGGACATCTGACCGCAATCATCATTTCCTATTAATCCATCAGGCTTGTTCTGATAAAAATTTTTGCAGATCTGACGAATCAGTCGCTGAGTATCTTCCGGTCTGTCTAAATACATATATATGTAAGCGATGTGGTGACTTGGTTCGTTTCCGTGGGCGTATTGACCAATAAGTCCTGTTACATCAGATAGTGTGCCTGTTGACTCTTGTTCTGTTGTAAAAAGGAAGTCGAGAACCTTACCAGCTTCCTCCTTTCCACCCAGTAACTCTATAAGTCCCGGAATGTCCTGTAATACATGCCATGTATATTGTAGAGCATTACCCTCGGTATAATGACCACCAATATTTGAGTCGGCATGCGCCAACCGGTAAGGGTCGAAAGGAGTAAGCCACTCACCTTTTGAATCCTTGGGTCTCATACTTTTGGTTTCGTTGTCATAGTGATTCTTGTAATAACCTGAGCGATTCATGAAGAATTCATAATCTTCGGTTTTACCCAGCTTCTTTGCCATTATCGCTGCACAGTAATCATCAAAGCCACTTTCGAGTGTACGTGAAACAGATTCCACCTTAAACAGATCGTATGGATAATAACCATACTTGTCATACTCTTCCCAGCCTGCATTCTTATGCTTGCCCTCGGTCAGAGATTTCTTTATTTCGCTGTAAGCTCTTTCTGCATCAAACCCTTCAAATCCTTTCAGGTATGCATCAACGACCATAGGAATGGAGTGGTTTCCTATCATGGTGAAGGTCTCCTGTCCCATTAAAGCCCAAATTGGCAGATGACCCTTCTGCTCACTGAACTCCAGCATATTGTTTACAAGATCATTGATGATTTCCGGACTCAAAATAGTGTACATTGGAAATGCAGCACGGAAGGTATCCCACTGCGAAAGAGTTGAGTAAAATTTACCAGTTGGTGATTGTGATATCTTTCCATTTGGACCAACATATTTTCCATCCACATCAGCGATATTGTTTGGCTGTATATAAAGGTGGTAAAGAGCAGTGTAGAAGTTGGTTTTATCCTCATCTGTTCCTTCTATTGATACCTTTGAAAGATATCTGTTCCACTCTTTTTTTGCATCCTTATAAACATCATCAAAACTGCGTTCTTTTCCTTCTGCAGCAAGGTTTGACTTTGCACCTTCAATTCCTGTTGTAGACATAGCTACTTTAGTGTTCAGGACTGAGTCGTTGCCCAAATCAAAGTTCAGTATATATCGAGGTGCTTTCTCACGTGGATCCCTCTGTTCAAGAAGCTCTTTCGAGACTATAGGTTTATCGAACTCAATAACGAAGTAATATGTGCGTTCTGTCCATTCACGGCGACGAGTATAACCTGTTATAATATAATCGCTTTCGAAATTCACTACATTTTCAAGCACATGAGTGGATATACGATCTTTACTCCATACCAGTCCACTCTGGAAATCAGCAAGCAGACCAGATGTTTTATCTGCATTGTATGTATAACGATGAAAGGCAACATGAGGTGCAGTGGTTACTTCAACCTTAACATCGTTGTCGGTAAGTACAACAGAATAATAACCTGGAGTGGCAACTTCGGTTGATTTGTTAAAAGTGCTGCTCAGATCCTCACGTTTTTCACCCGAGAAAGGTTGCAATAGGAGATCGCCGAAATCCACAATACCAGTACCATTTAAACGGTTCTGTGAAAATCCGTTGATTTTTTCATCGTCATAGAAATAACCTGAACAGTAATCCCACGAGAAATTTCCCGTTTCCGGACCCGGTTGCATAAAACCCAAAGGGTAGGTGGCCCCGGGGAATGTATGCCCTGTGAATGCCGTCCCGATAAATGGGTTTACATATTTAGTAAGATCCTCATCGCCATTCATTACATCACTGTTTTGACTTGTACAACCAATACCTGTTATTGTGATGTAAAGAGTCAAAAGGACTAATAACGAAAATAATAATGTTTTTCGCATAACTATAAATTTTCTTTTGCCTTAATTAAACCCACAAAGGGACTGTCATTATTCAACCTTTGCTCTTTTGGATTCCCATACAAAATAGATTACCAGTGCAGTAAATGCAACCAGTGCAGCAATTTGTGCTCCAACACCATCAGGATCATTCCACAATCCAAAATTAAGAGCATTTGAGTTTCCTGTAATAAATATTATTAATGCGCCGATTACGCCAAAGAGAGCTGCTCCTGCAATAAAGCCGGAGGAGATAAGTATTGCTCGCTGGTGACGTGCATTGGTTAGCTTTGGATCTTTACCTTTCTTATTAATCATGTGATTAAGTAATCCACCTACAATAAGAGGGGTGTTTAACTGAATTGGAATAAACATACCAAGAGCAAATGCGAGAGGTGATACCCCAAGCCAGTTTACAAGGATTGCAATTACAGCTCCAACTGCAAGCATCATCCAGCTTACGCCACTGCCAGCCATGAGAGGTTCGATGATTGCAGCCATTGCATTTGCCTGAGGAGCAACCATTGGGTTTGGGTTTTCCGGAGATAGTACGAAACCGTAAGCTTCGTTAAGTATATAGATTACAGCACCTACTGTAGCTGCAGATACAAGCGTTCCGATAAATTTATATGACTGCTGTTTTGCAGGAGTTGAACCAATCCAGTAGCCTATTTTAAGGTCGGTAACAAACCCTCCCGCCATAGAGAGCGCAGTACATACTATACCTCCGATAATGAGTGCACTGACCATACCTTTTGGTCCACCAACACCTACACCAACAAGTATAACTGACACCAGGATAAGAGTCATAAGAGTCATACCAGATACAGGGTTTGAACCTACTATCGCTATGGCGTTAGCAGCTACAGTTGTGAAAAGGAATGAAATAACACCAATTGCAATTAATGCCACAACTGATTGTGTGGGAGTGATTTCTACACCTACCAGAAGAAATGTGAAGACTGCTAATAGGGCAAATAGTAGAAATATAGCAACGACACTCATTTTAAGATCACGATCAGTTCTTTTTGTTGTCTGTTCATGAGAGCCTGTAGCAACTTTTTTCCCTGTTGCCATAGAGAATGCCGTTTTTATTGAATCCGACGATTTGATTATACCAATTATACCCGCCATTGCAATTGCACCGATACCGATATTTCTGACATAGCTGTTAAATATCATTTCTGCAGACATTGCTTCGAAAGGATTAATGCCACCACCTGCAACTGCACCAAGTACACCTATCTCATTTACCAGAGGTACCAGTACAAGCCAGGATAGTAGAGACCCACATACTATAATAAGTGCATATCTTAATCCCACGAGGTATCCGAAACTGAATATGAGTGAGCTTACATTGAATTTAAATACCATTTTGTACTTGTCGGCCAGCACTGCACCTGCAGGAATTATCTTAGATGTAATTACCTCACTCCATAATCTGAATTGAGCAAAGCAAAAATCAAACAGTCCCCCAATAACCCCACTTACTACCAGTAGCTTGGCCTTATTGCCACCTTTCTCTCCTGTCATAAGTATCTCCGTTGTAGCAGTTGCTTCAGGGAATGGCAGTTTGCCATGCATATCCTTTACAAAATATTTTCGGAACGGAATAAGAAACAGGATTCCCAGGATACCACCTAAAAGAGATGCAAAGAATATCTGCCAGAAATTAACCTCAATCTCGGGGTATTTTGCCTGAAGAATATAAAGTCCCGGTATAGTAAAGATTGCACCAGCAACAACTACTCCTGAAGAGGATCCTATTGACTGAATAATTACGTTTTGACCAAGTGCATTTTTCTTTCTTAATGCAGCTGATACACCTACAGCAATAATTGCAATGGGAATGGCAGCTTCAAAGACCTGACCTATTTTAAGTCCTGAATAAGCTGTTGCGGCTGAAAATATTATTGCCATGATTACACCCATTACAAGTGAATAGCCTGTTATCTCTGTAGCAGGTTTATCTGCGGGCAAAATAGGATTATACTCCTCTCCCGGTGCCAATTCCTTGTAAGCATTTGCGGGAAGTTCGGTTACTTTGTTTTCCGGATTTTCTTGTTTTACTTGCTCTTTTGATTCCATTTTTTTAAGTTGTCTTATATCTTAAAATCTACTTTTTATTATGCTGATGATATTCTACAATCTAAACTGGGTGTCTTTATTAAAAAGCCGAAAATACAAAAAAAAACGTAAAGGGTAGTTCAGTTGGCTCTTATTTATGTCAAAATTGCTACATTTGTATAATTCTAAAAGTGAGATAATATAATGAATAAAAGACTTTTTCTTACCGCTCTGACGGTAATTTGTTTTTTAACACTGCAGGCACAAAAATATAGTCTGTATGATATTTTGGGAGGTAAGTACTCTGCAAGAGGAGTATCAGCAATAGTATCTTCTGCAGATGGAATGCATTATTATCAGTCGGACCCCGCAAGAACAGCCGTAATTAAGTATGTATATGCAACAGGTGAGGCTGTTGATACGCTGTTCAGTACACGCACTGCCAGGAATTGCAACTTTGATTCATTTCAGGGATTCCTGGTGAGCAGTGATGAAAACAGAGTGCTTGTTTATCGTGACCGGGAACAGATCTACCGACACTCATTTAAAGCTAATTATTACTATCATGATGTGCGCAGGAACATGGTTAGAAGACTGAGTGAACAGCCATCAAAGCAGATGATACCAACTTTCTCTCCTGATGGTAAGATGGTAGCATATGTGATTGATAATGATATTTGGTTGACAAAATTTGATTTTGATACAGAATCGAGAGTAACCACTGATGGTGAACTCAATAAAATAATAAACGGAGCAACTGACTGGGTTTATGAGGAGGAGTTTGTTACGACAAGACTTATGGAGTTCTCTCCTGATAACAGGCTATTGGCGTTTGTGCGCACTGATGAGTCGGATGTTGAAGAGTTTACATTTCAGACTTATGAAGAACAACTTTATCCGGAATATTATAAATTTAAATATCCGAAAGCAGGAGGTAAAAACTCTACAGTTGAGTGTAAGGTTTTTGATATTGAATCACGTGTGACGAGAGTAATGGATGTTCCACTGGATGCTGATGGATACATACCAAGAATTAAATTTACCAATAATCCGGAGCAGCTTGCAGTGATGACATTAAACAGGAATCAGAATAGATTTGATATGTATTTTGTTAATCCAAGGTCGACCGTTGCTAAACTCATATTAAGAGAAGAGAGTAAATATTATATTGACTCGGATTGGCTTAATTCAATCCATTTTATGGATGACAAGTTTACCTATGTTTCGGAAAGGGACGGATACAGCCACATATATATATATGGTATAACCGGTACATTGCAGAAACAGCTTACAAGCGGTAATTTTGATGTCACTGACCTGCTTGCCGTGGATCCAAATACATCGACGGTTTTTTATGAGGCGGCTGATGAATCGCCACTAAGACGTAATATTTACAGGATAAACATAAATAAAGGAGAACCACAGAAATTATCGCAGCAACCAGGATATAACAGTGCTACATTTAGTGAAAATGGAAAGTATTTTGTAAACAACTGGTCTGATCAAAAAACACCTGCAGTTATAACTTTGCATGATGCATCCGGGAAGCAGCTGAGAGTGCTTGAGGATAATCGGGATGTGCGTGAAGCTTATGCAGCTGCCGGATTTCCTGAGCGAGAAGCCATCACTGTTACTGCAAATGACGGAATTACTAAACTTAACGGATGGATACTGAAACCTGCAGATTTTAATCCTGCAAAAAAATATCCTGTTGTTATGATTCAGTATAGTGGACCAAATTCACAGCAGGTGGTTGACAAATATAATGCTGCATGGTATTATGCTCTATTGAATGAGGGGATATTGGTTGCATGTGTTGATGGACGCGGAACCGGAGCCAGAGGTGAGGAGTTTAGAAAAAGTACCTACCTTAATCTGGGTATTCAGGAATCTGACGATCAGGCAGCGGCAGCCCGTTATTTGGGTTCATTATCATATGTGGATGCTGACCGCATTGGAATATGGGGATGGAGTTATGGCGGTTATAACGTACTTATGAGTATGAGCAGAGGTAATGGTGTATTCAAGGCGGGGGTGGCAATTGCTCCTGTTACCGATTGGCGCTTTTATGATACTGTTTATACTGAAAGATTCATGCGAACGCCACAGCAGAACAATAGCGGATATGTTAATGGATCTGCAATTACTTTGGCAGATAAACTTCAAGGCAATCTCCTTCTAATTCATGGTACAGCTGATGACAATGTTCATTTCCAGAACTCCATTGAGTATACACGTGCTTTAATAAATGCCAACAAACACTTCGATATGTTTTTCTTTCCTGACAAGAATCATTTTATTTCTGGAGAAAATACATCTCGTTATCTATATGATAAAGTAATTAATTATTTCAAGAACAATCTATAACTTAGGGTAATGGCTTCAAGCAGGATATAAAAATACAGACAAGTATTAAAAGTAATAGGATTATATAGTTAAACAAAAAGATACTTCTGTTGTTATTATTTCACGCTCAAATCACAGAAATATTTAGTAAAAGAATATGCGGTTAGATTACTTATGCTTGGAGTAACAAAAATAGATAGAATACTTCGAAATCCATCGTTGGGGCTAATACCTCTGTTAGTTTTTTCAATCCTTATTTGCTATATTGATTCACTCATAGCCGTCGGGGTTGCTTTGATATTATCGCTGATAGGATTAATTGCAGTAAAGACAAGAAACAGGCTTATATATGATATCTCTACGCTGACATTTTTGATGGCGTTATTATTATCTTTCACCAGTTTAAGTGATCGATCTGTTTTGAGCAAGTTTGTTGTAGTAGAGACAATATTCGTAATACTTCTTATATTTATTAGATTATCAAAAGGCAGATTACTGACAATAGCAGCCAGAGACAGGGATAAAGCTGCCAAAAATTTGCTTAAGGAGTCGTTTAGGGTGGCATTTCAGTCACAATACAGTCTGACCTTTCATCTACTCCTGATTCTGCTGTATTTTGCAACAGGAAACAGGGAGTATTCGAATACAGCAAATACATTTATAATAAATATAGCTCAGATAATAATCATAGGTCTTATATTTGTTGAAACTACCCGTTTGCATTTGATGCGGAGAAGATTGTTCAGCGAAGAGTGGTTGCCGGTTGTAACAGAGACAGGCCAGGTTACAGGTAAGGTGGCAAAATCAGTAACAACCGACCTGAAAAACAGGTTTATGCATCCTGTTGTAAGGGTTGCACTTATGAGCAAAGGGGAGATTTATTTAAAAGAGCGTGATCAAATGAGGGTTTTAAACCCGGGTAAACTGGATTATCCTTTTGAGAGATATATGCAGTTTAATGATAAGATTGATGATACTGTAAAAAAAATATTTAGAAAAGAGTGTGGTAGTGAAAGCCTTCCTTTAAGATTTTTATTAAAATATACTTTTGAGAATGAGGTTACTAAACGGCTGATATTTTTATATGTTTCTGAAGTTAATGATGAGGAACAGTTGAAAAAATTGAATCTGGAAGGAGGGAAATTATGGACTGCCACCCAAATAGAGGATAATATTGGAACCGGAATATTTTCTGAATGTTTTGAACTGGAATTCGAGTATCTGAAAAATACCCTTCTTTTAGCACAGCGATTCAAAAAAACATTGTAAATCACTTGCACAATTGATTGATTCTTTGTAATTTTGTGCCGTTTTTCACCTGAAGTGGATCGTTATTAAATGATAATCAATGATTTATAAAAGCAATTCAGGTAAAAATTGATATAATAGCGTTAAATTGAATTTAAAAAATTATAATACAGGTAAAAGGAAGTAGAAAATGCCAACAATACAACAATTAGTAAGAACAGGGCGAACTACCCTGAAGGAAAAAAGCAAATCCCGCGCGCTGGATTCATGTCCGCAAAGACGTGGCGTTTGCGTGAGAGTGTATACAACAACACCAAAGAAACCAAACTCAGCGATGAGAAAGGTTGCGCGTGTTCGTTTAACCAACTCTAAAGAGGTGAATGCTTACATTCCCGGAGAAGGACATAACTTGCAGGAACACTCTATAGTATTAGTGCGCGGTGGTCGTGTTAAAGACCTTCCGGGTGTGCGTTATCACATTGTACGCGGAGCTTTGGATACAGCCGGCGTAAATGGTCGTACTCAAAGAAGATCAAAATATGGTGCTAAGCGTCCAAAACCAGGTGCAAAAGCTCCAGCTAAGAAATAATAATTAAAAATAATTACTGTTGATATTTTTGGATTAGGCTACTTATGAGGGTTGAGTAAATAGGTTCAGAGGAATTTATTGAAGACTGATAAAAGGCAACCAAACAACAAAAAATTTATAGCAATGAGAAAAACTAAACCTAAAAAAAGACAGGTATTACCAGATCCTGTATATGGTGATGTAAGGGTAACAAAATTTGTTAACCACCTTATGTATGACGGAAAAAAAAGTCTTTCGTACGACATTTTTTATTCTGCATTGGACACAGTTAAGGCAAAATTGGCCAACGAAGAGAAGTCAGCTCTCGAGATTTGGAAAGCTGCACTCGATAATATAACACCCCAGGTGGAAGTGAAGTCACGCCGTGTTGGTGGAGCTACATTTCAGGTTCCTACAGAAATCAGACCCGAGAGAAAAGAATCAGTTTCAATGAAAAATCTTATTTTGTATGCACGCAAAAGAGGAGGAAAATCTATGGCTGATAAATTGGCTGCTGAGATAATTGACGCATATAACAGTCAGGGGGGTGCATTCAAACGTAAAGAAGATATTCACAGAATGGCAGAGGCTAACCGTGCTTTTGCTCATTTTAGATTTTAACATAGCAAGTAGGTAAAAAAGATGGCTAAGGGTTCAAAAGACACATTAAAATTCACACGCAATATAGGGATTATGGCGCACATTGACGCCGGTAAGACTACTACATCTGAGCGTATCCTGTTTTATACAGGTCTTACGCATAAGATTGGAGAAGTACACGAAGGTGCTGCCACAATGGACTGGATGGAGCAGGAGCAGGAACGTGGTATTACGATTACGTCTGCTGCTACAACTGCTAACTGGAAATATAAAGACAATACATTTAAAATAAACTTAATTGACACCCCGGGACACGTGGATTTCACGGTAGAGGTGGAACGTTCGCTACGTGTACTTGATGGTGCTGTTGCAGCGTTTTGTGCCGTTGGTGGTGTTGAGCCTCAGTCTGAAACCGTATGGCGTCAGGCAGATAAGTATAAAGTACCAAGAATTGGTTATGTTAATAAGATGGACCGTTCTGGTGCTAACTTTTTTGATGTAGTTCGTCAGATAAAAGAGATGCTTGGTGCTAATGCAATGCCAATTCAGATTCCTATTGGAGCTGAAGAGTCTTTTAAAGGCGTTGTGGATTTAGTAACAATGAAAGCATATTACTGGCATGATGAGACAATGGGTGCACAATATGATGTTTTTGACATACCGGATGATCTTATTGATGAGGCAAATGAATGGCATGATAAAATGCTTGAGACCATCGCTGAATTCGATGATCAACTAATGGAGAAATACTTTGATGATCCTTCTACTATCACTGAAGATGAAATAAGAAGCGCTATCAGAAAAGGTACAATTTCAATGCAGATCAACCCTGTAATCTGTGGATCTTCATTCAAGAACAAAGGAGTTCAGACTCTTCTTGATTCTGTTTGTGCATATCTGCCAAGTCCTCTTGATACAGAGTCAATTACAGGTACCGATCCTAGTGATTCTACAAAAGAACTGGTACGTCATGCTGATCCAAGTGAACCTCTTAGTGCTCTTGCATTTAAGATTGCTACTGACCCATATGTAGGACGTCTATGTTTCTTCCGTGTATATTCAGGAGAGATAGAAGCAGGCTCTTATGTATATAATTCTCGTTCAGGTAAGAAAGAACGTATTTCACGTCTTTTCCAGATGCACTCAAGTAAACAAAATCCAAAAGAATTTATCGGTACCGGTGATATCGGTGCAGGAGTTGGATTTAAGGATATTCGTACAGGAGATACTCTCTGTGATGAAAAGAATCCTATCATACTTGAAGCAATGGACTTCCCGGAACCAGTTATTGGTATAGCTGTTGAGCCTAAGACTCAAAAAGATCTTGACAAGCTGTCTACTGGTCTTGCAAAACTTGCAGAAGAAGATCCAACCTTTACTGTTAAAACAGATGAAGAAACAGGTCAGACAGTGATTTCTGGTATGGGTGAACTTCACCTTGAGATCATTATTGATCGTTTAAAACGTGAGTTTAAAGTAGAAGCTAATCAGGGTCGTCCACAAGTTACATATAAAGAAGCTATCACTAAATCTGTTGAACTGCGTGAAACATACAAGAAGCAGACTGGTGGTCGAGGTAAATTTGCCGATATGATTGTTAGAGTTGAACCGGCTGATCCAGACTTTGAAGGTAACTTGCAATTTATTGACGAAGTAAAAGGTGGTAATATTCCTAAAGAATATATTCCATCTATCCAGAAAGGTTTTGAGCGTGCAATGAAAAATGGTGTACTAGCCGGATACTCAATGGATAAACTTAAAGTGACAGTAATTGATGGTTCATACCACGCAGTGGACTCTGACCAGTTGTCATTTGAGATTTGTGCTATGCAGGCATACAAGAGTGCTGTTGAAAAAGCCGGACCTGTATTGCTTGAGCCAATCATGAAGGTTGAAGTGGTTACACCTGAAGAGAGTATGGGTGATGTAATTTCTGACTTGAACAAAAGACGTGGACAGGTTGAGGGTATGGAATCTAACCGTTCAGGTGCACGTGTAGTCAAAGCAAGAACTCCTCTGGCTGAAATGTTTGGTTATGTTACTTCACTGAGAACAATTACTTCAGGGCGCGCAACATCAACAATGTCATTTTCACATTTCGAACCTGTTTCGGCTTCGATTGCAAAAGAAGTTCTAACAGAAGTAGGTGGCCGCGTAGATTTGATCAAATAATATAAATAGATATATGAGCCAAAAAATCAGAATCAAACTGAAATCTTACGATTATAGCCTTGTTGACAAATCAGCAGAGAAAATCGTAAAAACCGTAAAAGCTACGGGTGCAGTGGTAAGCGGACCAATTCCACTACCTACTCACAAACGCATATTTACAGTAAACCGTTCAACTTTCGTGAATAAAAAGTCACGTGAACAGTTCGAACTTGCTTCTTTTAAACGCCTGATCGACATTTACAGCTCAACGGCAAAAACTGTTGATGCACTTATGAAGCTTGAGTTGCCAAGCGGTGTTGAGGTAGAAATAAAAGTGTAAGTTTCAGAGATATTATTAATTAATAACAACTAGAGAAATGCCAGGATTATTAGGAAAAAAAATCGGAATGACTTCCGTTTTCAGTGCCGAGGGAAAAAACATTCCATGCACTGTTATCGAAGCTGGTCCTTGCGTGGTTACTCAAGTGAAGACCGTTGATAATGACGGTTATGATGCTATTCAACTGGGGTTTGTTGATAAGAAAGACAAACATACAACAAAAGCTGAAAAGGGTCACTTCAATAAAGCAGGAGTAACACCAAAGAGACACTTGGTCGAGTTCAAAGGTTTTGGAAACGAATATAAAGCGGGTTCCGAAATAAATGTAGAAATTTTTAATGACACCATTTACGTGGATGTGATTGGTACATCAAAAGGTAAGGGATTTCAGGGTGTTGTAAAACGTCACGGCTTTTCCGGAGTTGGTGAATCAACTCACGGTCAGCACAACAGATTGCGTGCGCCGGGTTCTATTGGTGCAGCTTCATACCCTGCAAAGGTGTTTAAAGGAACCCGAATGGGTGGACATATGGGTAATGAACGTGTAACCGTTCAAAATTTACAGATAATTAAAGTGATTCCGGAACACAATCTTCTATTAGTTAAAGGATCAGTACCCGGAGCAAAAGGTTCAATCGTAATAATTGAGAAATAAAATGGAATTAGCAGTATATAATATCAAAGGAGAGGTGACAGACAAAAAGGTGACACTCGATGATTCCATTTTCGGGATTGAACCTAATGAGCATGTTATCTGGCTGGATGTAAAGCAATATCTGGCTAATCAGCGTCAAGGTACGCACAAAACTAAAGAGAGAGGTGAATTAGCAGGCAGTACACGTAAGCTGATCCGTCAAAAAGGTGGCGGTGGTGCACGTCGCGGTGATATCAAATCGCCATTACTGGTTGGTGGTGGTCGTGCTTTTGGTCCTAAACCAAGAGACTATGGTTTTAAGGTAAATAAGAAAACTAAAGCATTAGCACGCAAGTCAGCTCTTTCTCTGAAAGCAAAGAATAGTTCAATTGTAGTTATTGAAGATTTAGAGTTTGATGCACCTAAAACAAAAAGTTTAGTTGAACTTACAAAGAGTCTACAACTTGCTGATAAAAAGCTACTTTTCGTTTTGCCAAGTCAAAATAAAAATGTATATTTGTCGGCTCGAAATTTAGGGAAAGTTAATATTGTAACAGCCTCAGATTTAAACACATATGCAATCATGGATGCAACAAATCTAGTGATTACTGAGTCTTCTGTGGCCGCGATTGACAACCTTTTTAAAGCATAAGGAGAAAAAAAATGAGTGTAATAATAAAACCCATATTCACTGAAAAGCAAACTGCAATTACTGACAAGTATGAAAACCGATATGGTTTTATTGTAGTACCTTCTGCTAATAAGGTGGAGATCAAGAAAGCAGTTGAATCGCTTTATAATGTACATGTTGAAAGCGTGAATACAATGCGTTATGATGGTAAAGAGAGAAGCCGTTATACAAAATCGGGAGTCGTTACAGGACGTACACCTTCATACAAAAAAGCAATCGTTACCTTGAGAAAAGGTGAAACAATCGATTTATTCAGCAATATCTAAAAAGAAATGGCAATACGTAAACTAAAGCCCACTACACCGGGGCAAAGACACAAGATTATCGGTTCATTTGAAAATATCACTGCAAGTGCACCGGAGAAATCTCTTGTTGTCGGTAAAGTAGCTACTGGCGGTCGCAACAATCGTGGTAAAATGACTACGAAAAATGTTGGAGGCGGTCACAAAAGGCGTTTCAGATTTATCGACTTTAAGAGAACAAAAGATGGTATCCCGGCCGTTGTAAAAAGTATTGAGTATGACCCAAACCGTTCAGCAAGAATTGCATTGCTTTATTATGCTGACGGAGCAAAATCATATATACTTGCACCAAACGGTCTAAAAGTTGGTACCACAGTGATGTCAGGAGACAAAGTAGCTCCTGAAGTTGGAAATGCGCTTCCTCTATCTCAAATACCGATTGGTACAGTAGTTCATAATATTGAGCTGAGACCTGGGCAGGGAGCTAAAATGGCACGCTCTGCCGGTACATTCGCACAACTAGTTTCTCGTGAAGAGAAATTTGCGATTATTAAAATGCCATCGGGAGAAGTTCGTAAGATTCTGTCTGCATGTAAAGCTACCATTGGTAGTGTTGGTAATTCGGACCATGCTTTGGAACAATCAGGTAAAGCCGGTCGTTCACGTTGGTTAGGTCGTCGTCCACGCACACGTGGGGTTGTTAAAAACCCTGTTGATCACCCAATGGGTGGTGGTGAAGGTCGCGCATCAGGAGGCCATCCAAGATCAGCCACAGGCTTATATTCTAAGGGCTTGAAAACAAGAGCTCCTAAAAAGCATTCTTCTAAGTATATTATTGAAAAAAGGAAGAAGAAGTAATCTGATTAATTATTAAAAACTATGAGCAGATCATTAAAAAAAGGTCCATATATCAATCTTAAACTGGAAAAGAAGGTTAACGACATGAATGAAAACGGTAAAAAAACCGTTATCAAAACATGGGCACGTGCTTCTATGATATCACCTGATTTCGTAGGGCATACTATAGCTGTACACAACGGAAACAAATTTATTCCGGTTTATATTACAGAAAATATGGTAGGTCATAAATTAGGCGAATTTGCTTTAACACGTACGTTCCGCGGACACGCAGGCAACAGAAAGAAATAAAGATAAATAAAAAAAGAGATGAGTGCTAGAAAAAGAATATCAGCCGAAAAGAGAAAAGAAGCCCGCAAAGAGGTCTCTTTTGCCGTGTTGAAAAACGTTCCTTCCTCTCCGCGAAAAATGCGTTATGTAGCCGATATGATACGCGGAATGGAAGTATTTAAGGCATTGGGTGTCTTAAAGTTTTCCAACAAAGAAGCTTCAGCAAAAGTAGAAAAATTATTATTGTCAGCTATTTCTAACTGGGAGCAGAAAAACGATCGCAAAGCAGAGACAGGCGAACTATTTATAAAAACAATATCTGTGGATGAAGGTACAACTCTTAAGAGACTTCGTACTGCTCCACAAGGTCGCGGTCATAGAATACGCAAACGTTCAAATCACGTTACAATAGTGGTTGACAGAATTAATAAAGAAGAACAAGAACAAAATTAAGTAAGATGGGACAAAAAGTAAATCCGATAGCAAATCGTTTGGGTATCGTCAAGGGATGGGACTCTAACTGGTATGGCGGAAATGATTATGGTGATATTTTGTTGGAAGATAACAAGATCAGAACCTATTTGAATGCCCGTCTTGCTAAAGCAAGTGTATCCCGTATAGTAATCGAGAGAACACTGAAACTTGTAACGATCACAATTTGTACTGCACGTCCTGGTATCATTATTGGTAAAGGTGGACAAGAGGTTGACAAATTGAAAGAAGAGTTGATGAAGATAACCGATAAGGATATCCAAATTAATATTTATGAAATCAAGAAGCCAGAGCTTGATGCAGTAATAGTAGCAAACAACGTTGCTCGTCAGATAGAAGGTAAAATTGCTTACCGCAGAGCTGTTAAAATGGCTATTGCCTCTACTATGAGAATGGGTGCAGAAGGTATTAAGATTCAGGTATCAGGTCGTTTGAACGGTGCTGAAATGGCTCGTTCTGAAATGTACAAAGAGGGTAGAACTCCTCTTCACACTTTCCGTGCTGATATTGATTATGCTCTTGCAGAAGCCCTGACTAAAGTTGGTTTGATTGGAGTAAAAGTTTGGATATGCCGTGGTGAAGTCTATGGTAAGAAGGATCTTGCACCTTCGTTTGCAACTTCTAAAGATAACCGTTCACAAGGTGGCCGCGGAGCTGGTCGTCAGGACGGCGGCAGAGGTGGCAGACGTGGCGGCAGAAGGAATAAAAATAAAGCTTAATAGGATAAGATATGTTACAACCAAAGAAAACTAAATTCAGAAGACAGCAGAAAGGACGAATGAAAGGCTTAGCCAGTCGCGGAAATGAGCTGGCATTTGGTTCTTTCGGTATCAAAGCTCTGCAATCTAAGTGGATTACCGGAAGTCAGATCGAAGCTGCCCGTATTGCTGTGACACGTTATATGCAACGTCAAGGTCAGGTTTGGGTACGTATTTTTCCGGATAAGCCTATCACAAAGAAACCTGCCGAAGTACGTATGGGTAAAGGAAAAGGTAATCCGGAAGGATTTGTTGCACCTGTAACTCCGGGGAGAATTCTTTTCGAGATCGAAGGTGTATCCTTTGAGGTAGCACAAGAAGCATTGCGTTTAGCAGCTCAGAAACTACCTGTTACTACTAAGTTTGTAGTGAGAAGAGATTATGATTATGAACAAAAATCATAAATGAAGATGAAAAATCAAGAAGAATTAAGAGAGCTACCCGATAAAGATTTGAAAGAAAGATTGGATGCTGAGGTAATTGAGTTAAATCAATTACGAATCAATCATACCATTACACCACTGGATAATTCAGGCTTGCTCAGGGAAAAACGCAGAAACATTGCCCGTATTAAAACTGAACTGCGTGCAAGAGAATTGAAAAAAGATCAATAATACAGAGAATGGAAACGAGAAATTTAAGAAAAGAAAGAATCGGGGTCGTTTTCAGTAATAAGATGGATAAAACCGTCACTGTTGCTGTAAAATGGAAAGAGAAACACCCTATATATGGGAAATTCGTTAATAAAACGAAGAAATTTCACGCCCATGATGAGAAGAACGACTGTAACATAGGTGATACAGTGCGTATAATGGAAACACGTCCTTTGAGTAAAACAAAGAGATGGAGAGTGGTTGAAATAATGGAAAGGGCTAAGTAATATGATACAGAGAGAATCCAGATTAACAGTTACCGATAATAGTGGTGCCAGAGAAGTTCTCTGCATAAACGTACTAGGAGGTACAGGAAGACGTTATGCGTCAGTAGGGGATATCATTGTTGTTTCAATAAAGAGTACAATCCCTTCAAGTGATATTAAAAAAGGTGCTGTATCAAAAGCAATCATAGTACGCACGAAAAAAGAGATTCGTAGAGCTGATGGTTCTTACATACGATTCGATGACAATGCATGTGTTCTACTGAATAATGCAGGAGAATTGAGAGGAAGTCGTATTTTTGGACCAGTTGCACGTGAACTCCGTAGTACTAATATGAAGATTGTTTCATTAGCTCCTGAAGTATTATAATCTATTAAGCAATCACAGGCAATGACAAAATTACATATAAAGAAAGGTGATACAGTTTACGTAAATGCTGGCGAAGATAAAGGTAAAACCGGTCGCGTGCTTGAGATCCTTGTAAAAAAGAATCGAGCTATAGTTGAAGGCGTAAATGTTGTATCAAAGCATGCTAAACCCAGCGCACAAAATCCAAACGGTGGAATAGAAAAGAAAGAGGCATCTGTGCATATTTCTAATCTAAATCCTGTAGATCCAAAGACAGGAAAACCAACTCGCGTAGGTAGAAAAGCAGATAGTAAAGGAAAAAATGTACGTTACGCTAAAAGATCAGGGGAGGAATTGAAATGAGTGAAACTACAACAAAATACGAGGTAAGTCTGAAAAATGACTATAAAGAGCGTATCGTTCCCTCATTAATGAAAGAATTTGGCTATAAGTCCATAATGCAGGCTCCAAAACTTGAGAAAATCGTTATTAATCAAGGTTTGGGTATTGCGGTAGCAGATAAGAAAATTATCGAAACAGCTATAAATGAACTTACAGCAATAACTGGTCAAAAAGCTGTCGCTACTGTATCAAGAAAGGATATTTCTAACTTCAAGCTTCGTAAGAAAATGCCAATTGGAGTTCGTGTTACATTGCGAAACGAAAAAATGTATGAATTCCTTGAAAGACTTGTACGTGTAGCTTTACCACGTATACGTGACTTTAAGGGCATTGGTGGTAAACTAGACGGAAGAGGAAATTATACTCTAGGTATAGAGGAACAGATTATCTTCCCTGAGATTAACATTGATAATGTTCCTCGTATTCTTGGAATGAATATTACTTTTGTAACTAATGCTCAAACTGACGAAGAGGGATATGCACTTTTAAGAGAGTTTGGATTACCATTTAGAACAAAACAAAATCAATAGAAAATGGCAAAAGAATCAATGAAAGCCCGTGAGGTGAAAAGAGCTAAAATGGTTGCCCGTTATGCTGAAAAAAGAGCAAAATATATAGCAGAAGGCAATTATGAGGCACTTCAATCTATCCCTAAAAATGCTTCTCCGGTACGTTTGCACAATCGTTGCAAAATAACCGGTCGTCCTAAAGGATACATGCGCCAGTTTGGCCTTTCACGTATCCAGTTCAGGGAAATGGCATCAAAGGGTCAAATTCCGGGAGTTAAAAAAGCAAGTTGGTAAAGCTGAGTAAGTGATTTATCACAATCAGAAATCAATAAATTATTAAATATTGTCCCGATAGGCGGGATCAATTTAAATTATTAGTATATGACAGATCCTATAGCAGATTATTTGACGCGGTTAAGAAATGCAATCCAGGCGAAACATCGTGTGGTTGAGATTCCCGCTTCAAACTTAAAGAAAGATATCACTAAGATTCTTTTTGAAAAGGGCTACATTCTTAATTATAAGTTTGTAGATGACGGACCACAAGGAACAATTATGGTTGCGTTAAAGTATGATCCAATAAACAAGGTAAACGCAATTAAAAAACTTGAACGAATCTCTACTCCTGGTTTACGTAAATATGTAGGCCACAAAGATTTACCACGCGTTCTTAATGGTTTGGGAATTGCAATTTTATCTACTTCAAATGGAGTAATGACAGATAAGGAAGCCCGCGAGCAAAAAGTGGGTGGTGAAGTTTTATGTTACGTTTATTAATTTGAAGGAGATTAAAGTATGTCAAGAATAGGAAAATTACCCATAAAAGTGCCTGCGGGCGTTACTATAACAGTGGGGAAAGATAATGCGGTTACAGTTAAAGGTCCAAAAGGTGAGTTAAGCCAGAAGGTTGAGGGAGGTATGATTATCGAACTTAATGATGGTGAACTTACAATCAACAGACCAGATGAGTCAAAGGAAAGCCGCTCACTGCATGGTTTATATCGTTCTTTATTGAACAATATGGTTATTGGTGTTTCGGAAGGTTTCCGTAAAGAACTGGAATTAGTAGGTGTTGGTTATCGAGTTTCAAACAATGGACAGATTCTCGATTTATCACTTGGTTACACTCACTCTATACTTATGGAACTACCTAAAGAAATTAAGGTTGAAACTAAGATGGAAAGAAACAAGAACCCGCTTATTTTACTGGAATCTTGTGATAAACAACTACTGGGACAGGTTTGTGCAAAAATACGCTCATTCCGTAAACCTGAACCTTATAAAGGAAAAGGTGTACGTTTTGTTGGTGAACAGGTTCGCCGCAAATCTGGTAAAACAGCAGCTAAATAATTTTACGTAAACACTGAAACGCAATGATAACTAAAAACGAAAGAAGACTTAAAATAAAAACTCGTGTTCGAGGAAAAGTATCCGGTTCTCCTGAGAGACCACGCCTTTCTGTTTACAGGAGTAATAAGCAGATATACGCACAGGTGATTGATGATATTTCCGGTACTACACTTGCATCAGCATCTTCTCTGAAAATTCAGGATAAACTTCCTAAAAAAGAGATGGCTGCTAAAGTAGGTGAAATGATTGCTCAAAATGCAAAAGAGGCTGGAATCGAAACTGTTGCTTTTGACAGAAACGGTTACCTGTATCATGGAAGAATTAAAGAACTGGCTGATGCCGCTCGTAAAGGAGGACTTAAATTTTAACGATTATGGCTAGAGATAATAACAAAGTAAAAACTACAAACGATATCGAGTTAAAAGACCGTTTAGTGGCTATTAATCGTACTACTAAGGTAACAAAAGGTGGACGTACTTTCACATTTGCTGCTATGGTAGTTGTAGGTGATGAAGACGGCATCGTAGGTTGGGGCTTAGGAAAAGCAGGTGAAGTTGCAACAGCTATTGCAAAAGGTGTAGAAGCTGCTAAGAAAAACCTGATAAAAGTACCAATTTATAAAGGTACAATTCCACATCAGCAAACAGCACGTTTTGGTGGTGCTGAGGTGTTTTTGAAACCTGCAGTTACAGGAACAGGAGTAAAAGCAGGAGGTGCTATGCGCGCTGTGCTTGAGAGTGTTGGTATTACAGACGTTCTTGCAAAGTCTAAAGGATCATCTAATCCTCACAACCTTGTGAAAGCCACTATTCTCGCGCTTACTGAATTGAGAGATCCATTAACGGTAGCTCAAAACAGAGGTGTAAGTATGGAAAAAGTATTTAAAGGATAAAAATTAAATCTGAAATGGCTACAATAAAAATAAAACAGACTAAAAGCAGAATCGGTGCTCCTAAAGATCAGAAAAGAACATTGGATAGTTTAGGGCTTACCAAGATGAATCGAGTGGTTGAACATGAAGATAATGCCACAATTAGAGGTCTTATAAATAAAGTTCACCATTTGGTAACTGTAATAGAATAATTGAAGTATAAACGGTTAAAAGATATATAAAATGAATTTATCGAATTTAAAACCGGCTGCAGGTGCTACTAAATCCAGCAAAAGAATTGGCCGTGGTGAAGGCTCGGGTAAAGGCGGTACCTCAACAAAAGGTCATAAAGGACAAAAATCAAGATCTGGCTATTCAAAGAAAGTCGGTTTCGAAGGAGGACAGATGCCATTACAGCGTCGTGTTCCTAAATTCGGATTTAAACCTTTAAAAAGAGTTGAGTATAAAGCTATAAATTTAGAGACTCTTCAGGAATTAGCAGATACACAGAAGTTGACTAAAATTGATACTGAAGTTTTACTGAATGCAGGTTTAATTACTAAGAAGCATTTAGTTAAGATATTAGGTAAAGGTGCGTTGACTTCTAAATTGGAAGTGGAAGCTCATGCTTTCTCTAAAACTGCTGAACAGGCAATTATAACTGCAGGCGGAACCGCTGTAAAACTCTAAAAAAATGGGATTCGTACAAACTGTTAAGAACATATGGAAAATAGAAGATCTCAGACAGAGACTTCTGATAACCCTTGGATTTATTGCCATTTACAGGTTTGGTTCCTTCGTAGTTTTACCAGGTATTAATCCTGAATCACTAGTAGCACTTCAGCAAAATGCAAGCTCCGGATTACTTAGCTTGTTAGATATGTTTTCCGGTGGAGCATTTGCTAATGCATCTATATTTGCACTTGGTATTATGCCTTATATTTCTGCATCTATTGTAATGCAGTTATTAGGTATTGCAGTACCTGCTTTCCAGAAGATGCAACGAGAAGGCGAAAGTGGAAGAACCAAAATTAATCAGTATACCCGTTACTTAACAGTAGCGATTCTACTGATTCAGGGACCTGCATATCTTTATGGTGCTGTAGGTGCAGCCATACCTGGTGGATTCTGGGATTGGGTGTTACCATCAACAGTTATTCTTGCAGGTGGCAGTATGTTTATTCTTTGGCTTGGTGAACGTATAACTGACAAAGGAGTTGGTAATGGTATCTCATTTATCATTCTTATAGGTATTATAGCTCGTCTGCCTCAAGCAATTGTTGCTGAATTCGACAGACTATTGAACGCTCCCGGTGGATTAGTTCTACTATTGCTTGAGCTGTTATTCTTAGTTGCTGTTACAGCAGCTGCAATTATGCTTGTACAAGGAGTAAGAAAAGTACCTGTACAGTATGCTAAAAGAATTGTAGGTAATAAGCAATATGGTGGAGTAAGGCAGTATATACCGCTTAAGGTAAATGCAGCAAATGTTATGCCTATAATTTTTGCTCAAGCATTAATGTTTATTCCAATCACTTTTGCACAGTTTTCTGTTAGTGAAGGTGGAGGCTTTTGGGCAGCATTAATGAACCCGGGAAGTTTCTGGTACAATCTATTATTTGGATTGATGATCATTGCTTTTACCTATTTCTACACTGCGATTACTGTTAATCCTGTGCAGATGGCGGAAGATTTGAAACGTAATAATGGATTCATTCCAGGAGTGAAACCAGGCAAAAAGACAGCTGAGTATATCGATACAATAATGTCGAGAATAACATTGCCGGGATCTTTTTTCCTTGCAATTGTTGCTATACTACCTGCGTTTGCCGGTCTAATGGGAATTAATTCTATGTTTGCCCAGTTTTTTGGAGGTACATCTCTTTTGATTCTAGTAGGTGTTGTACTTGATACTTTACAACAGATAGAAAGTCATCTTCTGATGCGTCATTATGATGGTTTCCTGAAATCCGGAGCTAAAATCAAAGGCAGAACAGGTTCTGCTGCTGTCTATTAATGTTTTTAGTCATATGAATAGCAAAATGATCATACTGAAAACGGACGAGGAAATCGAATTTATGCGCGAAGCAAACCGCTTGGTAGGAATGACTCTCGGTGAGTTATCAAAACATATCAAACCCGGTATTACAACGCTTGAACTTGATAGAATTGCAGAAGAGTTTATCAGAGATCATGGAGCAATTCCTACCTTTTTAGGGTATGGTGGTTTTCCAAATTCAATTTGTACTTCAGTAAACGATCATATAGTTCACGGCATTCCAAATAATATTCCACTTAAAGATGGTGATATTATTTCGGTAGATTGCGGTACTAAATTGCGCGGTTTTTGCGGTGATTCTGCCTATACATTCTGTGTAGGCGAAGTAGATGAAAAGGTTAAAGATCTTTTACGAGTTACTAAAGAATCACTTTACAAAGGAATAGAAAGTGCAAAAGCTGAAGGTAGAATTGGAGATATTGGTTCAACAATACAGGAGTATTGTGAAAAAAGAGGATATTCTGTTGTCCGTGAATTAGTAGGTCATGGAATAGGTAGAGAAATGCATGAAGCCCCCGAAGTGCCAAATTATGGCAGACGAGGTACTGGTCCTAAAATCAGTAATGGTATGTGCATAGCTATCGAGCCAATGATAAATATGGGTGGTAAAAAAGTAGTTTTCGAAAGCGATGGATGGACTGTCAGAACTAAAGACCGAAAACCTTCTGCGCATTTCGAGCATACTATTGCTATTCGTAATGGAAAAGCAGATATTCTTTCAACATTTGAATTTATAAAGGAAACAAACTAAAAACTTAAAGATTAAATAATGGCTAAACAAGCAGCAATAGAACAGGACGGAACAATTGTTGAAGCATTATCAAATGCAATGTTTCGTGTTGAACTTGAAAACGGGCATGAGATCACTGCTCATATATCCGGCAAAATGCGAATGCATTATATTAGAATTTTACCCGGAGATAGAGTAAGAGTTGAGATGTCACCCTATGATCTTACGAAAGGAAGAATTTCGTTCAGATATAAATAAGAGATTAATTTTTATTTAGATCAGTTGTTATTAGTTTTGTAATTATAAACAGTAATAACTGATCGAAAATATAAATTTAGAGAAACAGAATAATATAGAGTACCTGAATAATCAGGAGAATAACAAGAAACGAGCAAAAATTTAAGCAATATGAAAGTAAGAGCATCTTTAAAGAAACGTTCGGCCGACTGCAAAATAGTTAGAAGAAAAGGCCGTTTGTATGTTATTAATAAAAAGAATCCTAAGTTTAAACAACGTCAGGGATAAAAAGTATATCATTGTAATCTAATAATAAGAATATATATGGCAATAAGAATTGTTGGTGTCGATCTGCCGCAGAATAAAAGGGGTGAAGTTGCCCTTACCTATATTTATGGCATTGGAAGAAGCGCAGCTAACACCATTTTAACAAAAGCAGAAGTTGATAGAGATATCAAAGTAAAAGACTGGACTGACGATCAGGCTGCCCGGATTCGTGAGATTATCTCCACAGAATTTAAAGTAGAAGGAGATCTTCGTTCTGAGGTGCAACTTAACATTAAGAGATTAATGGATATTGGTTGCTATAGAGGAATTCGTCATCGTATCGGATTACCCGTACGAGGACAGAGTACTAAAAATAATGCACGTACTCGAAAAGGAAGAAAGAAAACCGTTGCTAACAAGAAAAAAGCTACTAAATAATAGATAGGTAACATGGCAAAAAGAACAGTTGCAGCTAAGAAGAGAAATGTAAAAGTAAGTGCAGTAGGACAAGCACACATCTCTTCATCATTCAACAACATAATTGTATCGCTTACAAACGAAAACGGCGAAGTAATCAGTTGGTCATCAGCTGGTAAAATGGGATTCAGAAGTTCCAAAAAAAATACTCCATATGCAGCACAAATGGTTGCAGGGGACTGTGCTAAAGTAGCATATGATTTAGGATTGCGTAAAGTGAAGGCTTATGTGAAAGGTCCTGGAAACGGACGTGAATCGGCAATCAGAACAATTCATGGGTCAGGCATTGAAGTTACTGAGATTGTAGATGTGACACCACTACCTCATAATGGATGCCGTCCACCAAAAGCCAGAAAAGTTTAATCAACAGATAATTTAAGTTTCATTTACCTTGAGACTTGAGCTGTGAAATGATTACAATACAGCTTCTCTGTAATCGCGGCTGCACAGTTTAGGCTTCAGAAAAAAAAGTTTAATTGTAAAATGGCAAGATATACTGGTCCAAAATCAAAAATCGCCCGTAGATTTGGCGAACCTATTTTCGGCCCCGATAAAGTTCTTTCTAAAAAGAATTATCCTCCGGGTCAGCATGGGAATTCACGTAGAAGAAAAACCTCTGAATATGGAATTCAGTTACGTGAAAAACAACGTGCGAAATATACATACGGAGTACTGGAAAAACAATTCCGTCGTACTTTTGACAAAGCATCTCGCAGCCGTGGAATTACTGGTGAAGTACTTTTACAGCTGTTAGAGCAAAGACTCGACAACATGGTGTTCCGCTTAGGAATCGCACCTACAAGAGCCGCAGCACGTCAACTTGTTAGTCACCGCCACATTGTAGTAAATGGAAAAGTGGTTAATATCCCTTCTTATACAGTTAAACCAGGGGATGTTGTTGGTGTAAGAGAAAAATCAAAATCGATGGAGGTGATTGTAAACTCTTTAACAGGGTTCAATCATAGTAAATACCCTTGGATAGAATGGGATAACAGCACATCAAGCGGTAAGCTGCTGCATATTCCTGAAAGAGCAGATATCCCGGAAAGTATAAAAGAACAACTCATCGTAGAATTATATTCTAAACAATAATTTCATGGCAATATTAGCATTCCAAAAACCCGATAAAGTAATCATGTTACAGGAGGATACCTTCTCCGGTAAGTTTGAATTTCGTCCGTTGGAACCCGGATATGGCATGACTATAGGCAACGCCTTACGCCGTATTCTACTTTCTTCGCTCGAAGGATTCGCGATTACTTCGGTAAAAATTGACGGAGTGGAGCATGAATTTGCCTCCATACCCGGCGTTATAGAAGATGTGACAGGAATCATTTTGAATCTGAAGAAAGTAAGATTCAAAAGGATAGTGGAAGAGTTCGAAACAGAAAAAGTGAGCATCGCTATTTCGGGAACGGAAGTGTTTAAAGCCGGAGATATTGGTAAATTACTAACCGGTTTCGAAGTTCTTAATCCCGAACTTGAAATTTGTCGTATGAATAAAAAGGCAGAAATACGCCTTGAACTGACAATAAACAAGGGAAGGGGTTATGTCTCAGCTGACGAAAATCGCGAAATGCTTGCAACAGATGATGTACAAGCAATAGCAATTGATTCAATCTTTACTCCTATACGAAACGTGAAATACGAAATCGAGGATTATCGAATTGAACAGAAGACTGACTACGAAAAGCTGGTTATTGAAATAATCACAGATGGTTCAATTGCACCTAAAGAAGCATTAAAAGAGGCTGCTAAAATACTTATTCAGCATTTTGTATTGTTTTCAGATGATAATAAGATTATGCTGGAAACAACAGATACAGAAGGTATTGAAGAGTTCGATGAAGAAGTGCTTCATATGCGTCAGTTACTGAAACGCAAATTGTCTGATCTTAATCTTTCAGTTAGAGCTCTTAACTGTTTAAAAGCTGCTGATGTAGAAACTTTAGGACAATTAGTTCAGCACAACAAGAACGATCTGCTTAAATTCCGTAACTTTGGTAAGAAATCACTAACAGAGCTAGAAGAATTGCTCGATGGACTGAATCTTACTTTTGGTATGGATATCTCGAAATACAAATTAGATAAAGACTAGTTACTACAATGAGACATAGAAAAAGAAATAATCATTTAGGGCGTAAAACTGCACACCGTTCAGCAATGTTGTCAAATATGGCAACTTCGCTTATAATGCATAAACGTATTTTCACCACAGTTCCAAAAGCTAAAGAATTAAGAAAGTTTGTGGAACCTCTGATTACAGTGAGCAAAGAAGATTCAACTAACTCAAGACGTCTTGTTTTCAGCAAGCTGAAAAACAAATATGCCGTAACAGAGTTGTTCCAGACTGTTTCACAGAAAGTTGGAGATCGCCCGGGTGGATACACAAGAATCATTAAAACAGGAAACAGACTTGGTGATAACGCTTCAATGTGCTTCATCGAACTGGTAGACTTTAATGAAAACATGCTAGGCGAAGCTACAACAAAGAAAGCTAAAACACGTCGTTCACGCAGAGGCAAAGGTACAGGTGCAGCTGCAGTTGCAGGAACAAAAGCTGAAGAATCCAAGGAAGTAAAAGAAACCAATAAAGCGAAAAAAACTGAAGCTAAGGCTAAGGTAGAAAAAGCTGAAACCAAGGAAGCAGAAGCAAAATCTGAAGTGGCAACTTCTGAGGAAGTTACTGTAACAGAAGAAGTGAAAGATCAAAAAGCAGAAACTGAATCAAGTGAAGCTAAAGAGGAAGTTAAAAATGAGGTTAAAGAGGACAATGTAGCCGCAGATGACCAAGTTGATACTCCTTCTGAAGATAAAGCTTGATATCTAAGATAAACATTGTGGGTACAATGTCATTCACGCTGAGACCTAAAAGCTCAGTGGATATAGTATCTACAGTGAAGCTGTGATTTTTAAAATGTTAAACATTAAGGAAAGCGCCGCGAGTGATCGTAGCGCTTTTTTCATGGAACAATATCCCGTCTCAGGCGTTGTAACCATAACTTTATTCGATAATATGTTATGAAAAAAAAGATTGTTGTTGCAGGTTGCGGGTTTGGTGGATTACAATTCGTAAACCATCTAAAAAAAAATATGTATGATATCATAGTTTTTGATAAAGTAAATCATCATCAGTTTCCACCTCTGTTTTATCAGGTGGCAGCTTCACAGATTGAACCATCTACGGTATCTTTCCCCATCAGAAAAATCTTCCAGAATAGAAGAGATGTACGCATTAGAATGGCATCAGTAATTTCAGTAAATGATGCTGAAAAGTATATAGAAACATCTATTGGTAGATTTAGTTACGATTATTTGGTGATCTCTACTGGAACAAGTACTAATTTTTATGGTAATAAACAGGTAGAAGAGAATGCACTGGGGTTAAAATCAACCTATCAGTCAATTAACGTACGTAATGAGATATTGCATAATTTTGAAGAACTTCTATATGTCGATAACAAAGAAGGGCATTACAATATCGTAATTGTAGGAGGAGGTGCAACAGGTGTTGAACTAGCAGGTGCATTTGCTGAGATGACAAAAGAGATACTTCCCAAGGACTATCCCAACATAGATAAAAAAAAGGTCAATGTTTATCTATTAGAAGGAGGAACTAACACACTGGCAAATATGAGTCCTTTTGCCCAGAAATACTCTCAGAAACAACTGCGGAAAATGGGAGTAATAGTAAAAACCGGAACCATTGTAACCGATTATGACGGTGAAATGGTTACTCTTAATAACGGAGAACAGATCCCAACAAAGAACCTAATATGGTCGGCAGGAGTCATCGGTAACTCAATAGGAGGTATTCCTGAAGAATCCATTCTTCGAAATGGACGTGTCAGAGTTGACAGGTATAATAAGGTACAGGGACTTTCAAACGTTTATGCCATAGGTGATGTAGCATATATGGAGACCGAGAAATATCCCAATGGTCACCCACAACTAGCAAATGTTGCCATAGGTCAAGGAAAGAACCTCGCACGTAATTTAATGAGGCAGGATAACTCCAATAAGCCATTGAAACAGTACGAATATCGGAACCTGGGTACAATGGCTACGATTGGTAGAAATAAAGCAGTAGTGGATCTCCCTTTTATCAAATTCAAAGGATATTTTGCTTGGTTAGTGTGGATGTTCCTTCACTTAATGCTTATACTGAGCGTAAGAAACAAGTTAGTAGTCTTTATAAACTGGGCATGGAATTATGTCACTAAGAATAATTCACTTCGACTAATTCTGAAAGACAGCGATTGATTTTTGAGAGAGGTGTATCATTGACTTTATTATCCTCATAAAAAAGAGAGGATAATAAAGTCAACGTTTTATTTATGAATAGTTATGGTTTATAGTATTTCCCATACAAGATAAGCAGATACAAGCCAGTGATTAAGCTTGTCATCAGAGATAGGAGTAGATTCAGGAATACTTATAGTTAATGTGTGATTGCCAGGTTTGATAACCTGCAGATTAATTTCTTCAGGCGTTACATCACTTCCGGGGCACCAGTTGCTACGCGATAAATCAGATGATGCCAGAGGTTCTTCAATCTCTTTTACTTCACGTTTTCCCCCACGACCAATATATGCCATAGGTCTGGTTCTTAGCCATACACCAGAAGTGGGATTAAAACGACGGAAAGAGGCACAGTCGGTTCTCCACGGTGTAAAGTTTAAAATCTCCTCTCCATCAATAGAAAGTATGTTTTTTTGCGGGCGAAACTCATCTCCTCCCGAATGACCACCATGTCCTGTTGTAATATATTTCAATCTAACATTTTTAGCATTCTCAGGTATGTTAAAAGCAATTTCCACATCTCTACGTGAGAATATATCGGGATGACTCTGACCGATATAATAGTTTGTATTAATCAGAGGCTCAACATGAACTTCAGGGCGGAGATCACAAGCAAGAGCACTTTCAGTGAATTTAAGTTCCAGATCAACAATATACCCTTCAGGAGTCCATGTATCTATAAATATACCAACATAAGCATCACTTTCGAGAAGTGAAAGCAGGTCAGTTATATCCTGAGTCCACACAACCTCTTTTGCCCAGCCATCAACATATACCGGTCGCCTTTTTGCAGAAGTAGAATCATCATCAGCACTAAAATGGCCAACACCAAAAGGTGTCATAAACCTCATCAGTTCAACTGTAGGATTATAATTTTCACCTCTAACTATGCCTTTAAAGTGTTCATACAGAGTTGTGTCTTGTTGTGGGTAAACATGTCGGTCAGCTGCTATATCAATCATGTTTATTCCTGATTCGGCCGGAATTACGAAACATGAACCTGATTTATCCCATGGATCCCCATTAGAAACCAGAGATATTTTAATCTCAACATTAGTGAAGTTAGTGAATTTTGGAATATCAATTTTTTTCAAAGCAATACGGCCATTACCCAGGTAAACTATATCCCCTTTTTCAACAACACCGTTAGGATATTCAGATGGATTAAAAAGAATTGGAGTATCATTAAAAACTTTCTTATTTATTACATCTTTTGTTCGTTGAGCTAATGAAAGCTGTAAAAATGCCACCAGTAAGAGAGTGACCGAAATTAGTCTTTTCATAAAATAAAGTGGATAAAAATATTAATTAGAACAAAAGTACAAAAAATCAGTTATATTTGTGTAGCTGTATGTTTAGGGCCAATTCAATAATTTAGAACATTTTATAAAATTCATAAAAAGTTATGCGAGTAAAAGACATTCTACAATCTATAGAACAATTAGCCCCTATTTCACTTCAAGAAGACTATGACAACAGTGGTGTTCAGGTTGGCGATATAAACAGAGAAGCTACCGGAGTCCTGTTAGCAATAGATATCACTGAGTATGTCATAGAAGAAGCAATTTCACTTGGTTGTAATCTGATTATATCGCATCATCCTTTGGCATTCAGACCATTCAAATCAATAACAGGGAAAAATTATGTTGAGCGGTGTTTACTTAAAGCAATTAAAAATGACATTGTTATTTATGCAGCCCATACAAATCTTGATAATGCACTTCAAGGAGTAAACTACAAACTAGCCAGCATGCTTGAACTTGAAAATGTTAAAATACTTCAACCTAAAGAAAAGGCACTTTTAAAGTTTGTTACTACTGTCCCGATTCAACATGCTGAGAGTGTAAGAAATGCCCTTTTTAATGCTGGAGCAGGACATATAGGCAATTATGACAGCTGTAGTTACAATCTCACCGGTGAAGGTACATTCAGAGCAGGCATTGGAGCAAACCCACATGTTGGAAATATAGAAGAGATGCATTTTGAGCCTGAAGTAAGAATAGAAACTGTATTACCTGTTATGAAAAAAGAGGAAGTGCTTCGTGCACTTCTTGCTGTGCATCCTTATGAAGAGCCTGTTTATGACCTCTACCCTTTAGAAAATGAGTGGTCGCGTCATGGCAGTGGAGTAGCGGGGGTGCTACCTGAGCCCATGCCAGAGCAGGAGTTTCTATATTTATTGAAAGATATCTTTAATCTGCCAACAATTCGTCACTCCAAACTTGAGGGTAAAGAGATCAGAGATGTTGCCATTTGTGGTGGTGCAGGCGCTTTCTTAATACCCAAGGCAATTTCTTATGGTGCTGATGCCTTTGTAACTGGTGAAGCTAAATATAACGACTTTTATGATGTTGAAGATCGAATATTACTTGCAGTATTAGGACATTACGAATCTGAGATATGCACAAAAGATATATTTTTTGATGTAATTTCAGGAAAATTTCCTAACTTTGCGATACATAAATCGGCATTCGATTCGAATCCCGTGAAATACCTGTAACAAGAGGCGGTCTGACTAGTTCCCGCTGTTACAGTTAAATGTGGTAATATAACGATCTTCAGTAAGCTCGTAGAATTACTGCATTTTTTGTTTGATATAATAATTAAAATATAAACCGTTCACTTAAAATTCACATTATGGCTACAAAAAAAGCTAAAGCAGAACAGGAAGTGTCAGTTGAAGATAAATTAAAATCACTCTTCAAATTACAATCCTATTTATCAGAGATTGACCGTATTAAAACGTTGCGAGGAGAATTACCTCTTGAGGTGGCAGACTTAGATGATGAAATTGCCGGATTAGGAACTCGTATCAATAACTTTCAGCTTGAAGTGAAACAGCTTGAAGAAAATACAAAGTTACAGAAGGGAAAAATAGAGACCAGCAAGGCTAAAATTGAGAAATATAATAAGCAACTTGACAATGTGAGAAATAGTAAAGAGTATGATCATCTCTCAAAAGAAATTGAGTTTGAGACGCTTGAAATAGCTCTTTCTGAAAAGCATATCCGTGAGTTTGAACAAGAGATAAACTCAATTAAGGAGCAGATAAAAGAAGCAAATGAGTTGCTGAAAGAAAAAACGGCAGATCTTGAGCACAAGAAAAAAGAGTTGGATGATATAGTTTCAGAAACGAAAGCTAAAGAAGAAAAAATTCGTGAAAAAGCTAAAAAGACTGAAACAACTATTGAACCACGTCTTCTGACTGCTTTTAAACGCATACGTAAGAATGCTCGCAATGGATTAGGTGTAGTACCTATTCAGCGTGGAGCCTGCGGAGGTTGTTTCAATAAGATTCCGCCACAGAAGCAGATGGACATTAAACTTAGAAAGAAAATTATTGTATGCGAATATTGCGGTAGAATTATGATTGACCCGGATATTGCAGGAATTTCTGAATAATAATATTTAGTTGAAATACTGAATTATTTCACTAATTTATTCAGAATTTATGTTATTTGAGTACAAAAAAATGTACCTTTGCAAATTCAATAAGCAGGGTGCTCTAATTTAATACACAGCTTAATTAGAACCTTTTGATTTATAATTGATTGTTCAAAAAAAGTTTAAGAGAAAGGTAATTTATTATAAACTATATGGCTAATCTGATAAATATTAAGAAAGGCTTGCAAATTCCGTTACTTGGAGCTTCTGAAGAAGTTTTAAGAGGCAAAGTAACAAGTGAATTTGTGAGAATTTGTCCTGAAGATTTTCATGGCATCACTCCCAAGCTGGCCGTCAAAGTTGATGACAGGGTTAAAGCCGGAAATACTTTGTTTTATTCCAAAGATCATCCCGAGATTTTCTTTGCTTCGCCAGTTAGCGGTGTTGTAACAGAAGTCGTTAGAGGTGAGAAAAGACGCATTCTGAACATTGTAATCAAGGCAGACAGTGAAATCGAGTATGAAGATTTTGGGATAAAAAATGTTTCCTCACTCTCATCTGAGGAGGTTAAACAATCAATACTGGAAGCAGGTATATGGTTCCTTATTAAACAACGCCCTTACGATGTTGTTGCAGTACCAGGAAAACAGCCAAGAGATATCTTTGTAACCGGTTTTGACACTGCCCCTCTAGCACCTTCATACGATTTTATGCTGGAAGGTCAGGAAGCTGACTTACAGACTGGATTGGATGCATTGGCTAAACTTACAAGCGGTAAAGTTTATCTCTCTATCAGCACAAAAACAAAAAGTAAGGCTTTGCGTGATGCAAAAAATGTAGTTATTACTGAATTTAACGGACCTCACCCTGCTGGAAATGTAGGAGTACAGATTAACCATATAAAACCGGTTAACCGTGGTGAAGTTGTCTGGACACTTAACGCTATGGATGTAGCTCTTATTGGAAGACTGTTCAATAGAGGTCGCGTTGATCTCACACGTACAGTAACACTGTGTGGTTCAGAAGTAAAACAGACAGGCTACTATAAAATGTTAATTGGTACTGAGCTTAGTTCAATCTTTAACGGCAATGTAACAGAAGGTATTTCTTTAAGATATATTAGTGGTAACCCATTGACAGGACGTAAGATTGCAAAAGATGGAGTACTTCGTGCTTATGATTCTCAGGTAACAGTAATTCCTGAAGGTGATGATGTGCATGAAGCTTTTGGCTGGGCATCATTATCTCCAAAAAGATACAGTTCAGGAGGCACATATCTGAAATTTAATAAAAAATATAGACTGGATGCTCGTTTGTTGGGAGGACCAAGAGCAATTATAGTTTCTAATGAATATGATAAAGTGTTTCCAATGGATATTTTCCCTGAGCAACTTATCAAAGCCACTTTAGCTTTTAATATTGATAAAATGGAGCAGCTTGGTATTTACGAAGTTGCACCTGAGGATTTTGCTCTATGCGAGTTTGTGGATACATCCAAACTGGAAATTCAGCGTATAATACGAACAGGTCTGGATCTGCTTCGTAACGAGATGGAATAAAGAATAATAACTTATAAATGATATAACTTTGAAAGCGTTAAGAAAGTATCTTGATAAGATAAAACCAAATTTCGAAGAAGGAGGTAAGCTTCATTGGCTATGGTCAACATATGATGCATTTGAAACCTTCCTGTTTGTACCGAACAGAACTTCGAGATCCGGAGTACATATTCACGATGCACGCGACTCGAAGCGTACGATGATTATCGTGATTTTGGCACTTATACCTGCACTTTTAGTAGGTATGTATAATATTGGTCTGCAGCATTACACAGCTGTAGGAATTGAAGCAGACATATTCACGAAATTTATTTATGGTTTGCTTGCCATCCTGCCACAGCTGATTGTGTCGTATGTAGTAGGTTTAGGAATTGAGTTTGCCGTAGCGCAGTTTAAAAAAGAGGAAGTAGCCGAAGGTTTTTTGGTTTCAGGAATTCTGATTCCAATGATATTGCCTGTAGATACACCACTCTGGATGATTGCAGTTGCTACCGCATTTGCTGTAATATTTGCTAAAGAGGTATTTGGAGGAACAGGTTATAATGTATTTAATGTAGCTTTGATAGCACGCGCATTTCTGTTCTTCTCATATCCTTCCAAAATGTCGGGCGACCAGGTATGGGTGCGCACACGTGATACTTTTGGTATGGGTGGAGGACAGGTAATTGATGGATATTCAGGTGCAACACCACTTGGACAAATTAATACCACAGAAGTATCCAGCTTCAGCGACTTTACATTTACAGGAATAACCGGTGAGCCACTTACATTTACCGATATGTTCCTAGGATTATATCCTGGTTCAATTGGAGAGGCTTCTACATTGGCAATATTAATTGGTGCTGCTATATTAATTATAACAGGAATTGGTAGCTGGAAAACAATGCTTTCGGTATTCCTTGGCGGTACGTTCACTGTATTATTACTAAATGTTTTTGCACATAATGCATATATGGAAATGCCTCCTATGTACCATCTGTTACTTGGAGGTTTCGCATTTGGAGCAGTATTTATGGCAACTGACCCGGTTACCTCGGCAAGAACAGAAAAAGGGAAATGGATTTATGGGTTTTTAATAGGTTTACTCGCTGTTACTATCAGAGTATTCAATCCTGGATATGCAGAAGGAATGATGCTTGCAATCCTGTTTATGAATGCATTTGCTCCACTTATCGACTTCTATGTGGTTGATGCCAATATTAAACAAAGATTGAAAAGGGTAACTAATAAAGCATAGCTATGAATAGAGAAAATAATGGTTATACAATTATATATGCTGCGGTGATGGTAATCATTGTAGCATTAGGACTCTCACTTACACACCAGTCGCTGTTAGATAAGCAGATTGCAAATGAGAATATTGATAAAATGCAGCAGCTTTTACGTTCACTAAATATTACTGCTGATGCAAGTGAGGCTGAAGATCGTTATGCTGAGCTCATAACTAATGCCTACTTAATAACAGATGAAGGTGATAAGATAGAAGGTACAGAAGGTACTACCCCTGCTGACCCTGCTTTTTCAACAGAACTTGGTGATCCTGCTGCTCAAGGATTACCCGTTTATGAAGTATCCATTGATGGAAAGAATGTATATATCATTCCAATGAGTGGTGCCGGACTTTGGGGTGCAATCTGGGGATATCTGGCAGTTGAAGATGATGGAAGCACTATTTATGGAGCTGACTTTGGTCACGCTGGAGAAACACCGGGGTTAGGAGCAGAGATTGCTCAAAGCGCATTTGGTAATCAGTTCGTAGGAAAAGAGATCATTAAAAATGGCAACTTTCTTTCTGTTGCTGTGGTTAAACCAGGTCAGACAGATTCACGACGTGATTATGTAGATGGAATCTCAGGAGGTACAATCACAAGTCAGGGTGTTGATAAAATGCTTCTAAACAGTGTGGGTGAATATGAGAATTTTTTGATGAAACTGAATAGAAATTAAGATATGGCATTAAATAGTAAAACTAAAGCGGTATTGTTAGGACCGTTGAGTAAAAATAACCCAATACTTGTACAGGTTTTGGGTATCTGTTCAGCCCTCGCGGTAACATCCAAGTTGGAGCCATCACTGGTAATGGCTATTGCAGTTGTAATAGTTACGTCATTTAGCAATGTTATCATTTCTCTATTACGTAAGACCATACCAAACCGCATACGTATTATTGTACAATTAGTTGTAGTTGCGTCACTTGTTACGATAGTAAGTGAAGTGTTAAAAGCATATTCGTATGATGTTAACAAGCAATTGTCTGTATTCGTTGGGCTTATTGTTACTAATTGTATATTGATGGGTCGCCTTGAGGCATTTGCATTAGGAAATGGACCTTGGCCATCATTTCTTGATGGAATAGGCAACGGATTAGGTTACGGATGGATTTTAGTGGTTACAGGTTTTTTCCGTGAGTTATTAGGGTCAGGTGAACTTATGGGGCATCAGGTAATTCCTCAAGCATTTTATGATGCCGGGTATGAGAATAATGGACTTATGATGCTTGCTCCAATGGCAGTTCTTATTGTAGCTTGCATTATATGGGTACATCGTTCGAAGAATAAAGATCTTCAGGAGGAAACCAATTAATTAACAGTAAATAAACAGATATAATATATGGATGCAATTAGTCTGATTGTAAGATCGATATTCGTCGACAATATGGTTTTCGCTTACTTCCTTGGGATGTGTTCATTCCTGGCAGTTTCGAAAAATGTAAAAACAGCACTAGGTCTAGGCTTAGCAGTTACATTGGTGTTGGTTATTACTCTACCTGTGAATTATTTACTGGAAAACTATGTTCTTAAAGCAGGAGCATTGGAATGGCTCGGGCCACAATTTGCCAATGTTGATTTAAGTGTTTTTAGTTTACTTATTTTCATAGCAGTGATTGCTGCTATCGTACAGTTGGTAGAGATGGTAATTGAACGATTTAGTCCTGCACTATACTCCTCATTAGGTATATTTCTCCCACTTATAGCTGTTAACTGTGCTATTTTAGGTGGCTCACTATTTATGCAACAAAGAGAATTCGCCAATATAGGTATGGCAACTGCTTATGCCTTTGGTTCAGGAATAGGTTGGCTTCTTGCAATAGTTGGTATGGCTGCAATCAGGGAGAAGCTTGAATACTCAGATGTACCGAAACCATTGAAAGGACTTGGAATAACTTTCATAGTTACTGCTTTAATGGCAATTGGATTTATGAGCTTTTCGGGCATTAGTATTTAATCAGGAAAAAAGATAATAAACAGATTAAAGTAAAAATTTTAAGCATACAAGTATGAGCATACTAATGAATGTGGGTGGACTAACGATATTGACAAGTGTAATTGTATTCTTGCTAATCATTCTTATACTGGTTATTGTTATTCTTGTCGCCAAACAAAAACTGATACCTTCAGGAAATGTAAAAATCAATATAAACGATGATCCGGAAAAGGAGCTTGAAGTAGCACAAGGAGGAACTTTACTAAACTCACTACAATCAAAGGACATATATCTCTCATCTGCTTGTGGAGGTAAAGGAACTTGCGGTGAATGCCGATGCAGAGTTGTATCAGGTGGTGGAGAAATTCTGCCCACAGAGAAAGGACACTTCACACGTAAAGAGCAAATGAACAATTGGCGTCTGAGCTGTCAGGTAAAAGTAAAAGACGATCTTTCTATTGTTTTACCGGAAGAGATTTTTGGAATCAAGGAGTGGGAGTGTGAAGTTATTTCCAACAGAAATGTGGCATCATTTATTAAAGAATTCGTGGTTAAGCTACCTGAAGGTGAGACTATTGACTTTAAGCCGGGTTCATACAGCCAGATTAGAGTTCCAAAATTTGATGCAATTAAATATTCTGATTTTGATATTGACGAGAAATTTAAACCAGAGTGGGATAAATTTAAGATGTGGGATTTGGTTTGTAAAAGTGATGAAGATACTTCACGTGCTTATTCAATGGCTAACTTCCCCGCAGAAGGTAATATCATAACTCTAAACGTTCGTGTTGCAACACCTCCGTTTGACAGAGCTAAAGGTACATGGATGAATGTTAATCCGGGAATTGTTTCATCATATATTTTCAACCTGAAACCAGGTGATAAGGTAATGATGTCAGGTCCTTACGGAGAATTCCACCCAATTCTGGACAGTAAGAGAGAAATGCTGTGGATAGGTGGTGGTGCCGGTATGGCTCCTCTACGATCTCAGATTATGCATTTGCTAAAGACCCTTAGAATTACAGACAGGAAAATGTCATTCTTTTATGGAGCAAGAGCATTGATAGAAGCATTTTATCTTGAAGATTTTTATGAACTGGAGAGAGAGTTCCCTAACTTCTCATTCCATCTGGCACTCGACAGACCAGACCCAAAAGCTGATGAAGCTGGCATTAAATACACACCAGGATTTGTACATCAGGTGATTTATGATACCTATTTAAAAGATCATGATGCTCCTGAAGATATTGAATACTATATGTGTGGACCTGGACCAATGGCTAACGCCGCACAGCGTATGCTGGACAGCCTGGGCGTTCCAAAAGAGATGATCATGTTTGACGATTTCGGATAGACTTCTCATATCTATTATTATAAAAGCGGTTCTATGATTTTAAAAAGGAACCGCTTTTGCTTTTCTATTAGATTGTAGTATTTAAACTTTTATCAGATCTGCAGGTATAGATATATTATCTTCTATATCAAGCATAGAATTAATAAGATAAATCCGGTTATAATCCTTCAAATTATTTACCTTAATCTCTTTTTCTGAAATCCTGCCTTCATGAAGAAGTTTTTGACGTTTAGTTCCGTTCAATATAGGAAGATGCGGAGTATACAGTGAATTTTCCTTTTCCAATACTACATTACTATAAGTTGTATCAGTAATATAACCATTTCTGACTATCAATACCTCTTCACAATCTTCTCTTAAACTAAGCAGATCATTAAGAGATCTTCTGTCAGAAAACTTAAAAGTATAATCCGGAGATGCATTAATCAATTTCAAACACTTTATCACCTTTGGTATATACCTTTCGAAAGCAATACTGTTGATCTCATAATGGTAATGTATACTACATTTCACCTTGCAGTTTTCCATGCCAGGTGAAAGCAATTCCTCTAAGTCAGGTAATTCCGGAACATCAAACCTGAAGTAGTCGGCTGTCTTACGCATACGTCTGATGTGTGCATCTAAGTTTTGCACTTTTCCATTTATAAGACAAATTGTTTCCAGAAACATAATTTTATATATAAATAAGAAATATATAAATTTTTAAAAAGGGAGGTAAACTTTTTGTACTGCTTCAGAATACTCCTTGTTAAGTTCACTACCGGCTGTTATCCCCCCTCCACTTCGAAAAACAAGTCCTTCCTCATTTTGTTCTATAAAACGTATTAAAACAAAAGAGTCAAGATTGGCTCCATCAAAATAACCTGCAACACCGGTATAAAATCCCCTGCAACTACTTTCAGACTCTCTGATAAGCCTTAAGGTAGACTCTTTAGGTGCACCCGAAACTGAACCAGCAGGAAGCAGGTTGAAAATTATATCACCAATTTCAGATATATACTTTGTAGACAATGTACCTTCAATCTCAGAACTTACCTGAAGTATTCTGCTTCTGTTTGTTTGAATCTCATCAATATACCTGAAGCGGTTTACCTGTACTCTATGAGCCACGCGACTAATATCGTTTCTTAACAGATCTACAATTGTATTATGTTCTGTAGTCTCTTTTTCATCATTAATTATTACTGTTTCTGCATCAGGTACAGAAGCATCAATTGTACCCTTCATTGGAAATGTATAGATCTTACCATCAGTAATTTTTACAAAACACTCAGGAGAAAAACATACAAATTTATCAGGTATCAAGAGTCTGTAATCAGAGTTACTATGAAAAAATATTTCTTTTAAGTTTAGAGATGTTTTCAGTGGTGTTTCTATTGTCAGGTTTACAAGATAGCTTTCCCCCCTTTTTAACCCACTCATTACCCTGTTAAAGCGCTTCTTATATTCAGTAAGCTCTTCCGGGAATATTTCAAATTGATAATCGTTGTAATTAATTGATTGTAGAAAATCAATACCATCAAAATTCCCGATACCATTGACATAAAATAGTATATCTCTTTGAGACAAAGGATCAGCAATAAAAAAACCCTCTTTCATCTCGAAATCTACTCCAAACAGGAAGGGGTTTTTTTTGCCTCCTGCATCATTCATTTTAGCTTTTATTATTTCAGTATTAAAGTACATCAAATAAAAATATATCAATTTTCACAATTTCTTCATTAATTATAAACAAAAAGCAAAGAAAACTGTTTTTACTTTTAACTGAGGGATGTTCTATAAATAGAAAATTTATAAGTCTTATTCGGAAGTACTTTCTTAGATCAGAATTCAGTTGAATTATTCTTTAAATAATCTCCATATTTACTTACGAATTACCATATATATGAGTGTATAAGTAATAAATTGGAGTATTTTAGTGAAGAAATTTGTTGAAATATTTTGTTTGTAAGGTTTTTTACTTTTACTTTGTATTCATCAAACAGAAAATGTTTAGCGTTATGTATCAAAATATAGATATTCTAGTCATTTCTATTCTACTTCTGGAAAAATTCGGAGGGTGAGACTGGCATATCAAAAATAACGACTAAACTAGTAAAAATACAGATAACCTTTCTCACCCGGTGGGAAGGGTTATTTTTTTATTAAAGAAATAAGAAAACAGGTAGAATAAAATGGAACGAATTTATGTTTTTGATACAACATTAAGAGATGGTGAGCAAGTACCAGGTTGTCAATTAAACACAATTGAGAAAATTCAGATAGCTCAGGCTCTAGAATTATTAGGTGTAGATGTAATAGAAGCCGGATTTCCGGTTTCAAGTCCAGGTGATTTCAATTCCGTAGTTGAGATTTCCAAAGCCGTAACCTGGCCTACAATATGTGCACTGACAAGAGCTGTAGAGAAGGATATTGAAGTTGCAGCTGAAGCACTAAAGTATGCGAAACGTAAAAGGATTCATACTGGGATAGGGACTTCAGACTCTCATATAAAGCATAAATTTAATTCCAATCGTGAGGAAATACTGGAGAGAGCTGTAAAAGCTGTAAAATATGCCCGAAATTTTGTAGATGATGTAGAGTTTTATGCAGAAGATGCAGGTCGTACAGACAATGAATATCTGGCAAAAGTAGTTCAGGCTGTTGTTAATGCCGGAGCAACTGTTATCAATATTCCCGATACTACAGGATATTGCTTTCCAGATGAGTATGGAGCAAAAATAAAATATCTGATAGATAATGTAGATCTAAAAAATGCAATACTTTCTACACACTGTCATCAGGATTTAGGTATGGCTACTGCAAATACACTTTCAGGTGTTATAAATGGTGCTCGTCAAGTTGAAGTTACCATAAACGGTATTGGAGAACGCGCAGGTAACACATCTCTAGAAGAGGTGGTTATGGCACTACGAAGTCATAAAGACAGAGGTTTCGACACAAATATTAATTCACAGCACATATATTCAACCAGTCGCCTTGTTTCGAGTTTAATGAACATGCCTGTTCAGCCAAATAAAGCAATAGTTGGTCGAAATGCCTTCGCACACTCCTCTGGTATTCACCAGGATGGTGTACTAAAGAATGTTGAGACCTACGAGATTATCAATCCTAAAGATGTGGGAATAGATGATAATGCAATAGTTCTGACTGCCCGTAGTGGTCGTGCCGCACTTAAAAACCGTCTATCAGTTTTAGGTGTTAAACTTGAATCCGCAGAACTTGATAAGGTGTACGAGAAATTTCTTAACCTGGCAGACAGAAAAAAGAGCATAAATGATGATGACATACTGATGCTTGTTGGGAAAGAAGCCCGTTTGAATCGTATAAAAGTTGACTATCTGCAGGTGGTTTGCGGTATTGGCGTAAGGGATGTAGCAAGCATAGGATTGAATATTGCAGGTGAACATTTTGAAGCAACAGCTTCAGGTAATGGACCAGTTGATGCAGCCATCAGAGCTGTGAAAAGTATCATACGTCGTGAAATGAAGATTCAGGAATTTCTTATCCAGGCAATAGATCGTGGCAGTGATGATATAGGAAAAGTACACATGCAGGTTGAACATAATGACATTGTCTACTATGGATTTGCAGCCAATACAGATATTGTTGCAGCTTCTGTAGAAGCATTTATAGATGCTGTAAATAAATTCGTTGAATAAAATAATTACAATTCAAATAAGAACGAGATAGAAAAATAAAATACAAATAAGCAATTAAATAATATATGAAGACTCTTTTCGATAAAGTATGGGACGCACATGTTGTAACAGAAGTTAAGGACGGTCCCACACAACTATACATAGATCGTCATTTGTGTCATGAAGTGACCAGTCCACAGGCTTTTGCTGGACTTCGTGCAAGAGGTTTAAGTGTGTTCAGGCCTGAGCAAACCACTCTGACAGCAGATCATAATATTCCTACAATGGGCCAGGAGAATCCAATTCGTGATGCTATCTCTCGCTTCCAAGTAGAGACACTTGCAAAAAATGCCCGTGAATTTGGACTTACATATTATGGGCTGGGGAATCCCAAGAACGGTATTGTACATGTTATAGGACCTGAAAACGGGTATACACAGCCAGGCATGACAATAGTTTGTGGTGACAGTCACACATCTACACATGGAGCATTTGGTGCTATTGCATTTGGAATCGGAACCAGTGAAGTGGAGATGGTTTTGGCATCACAATGTATTCTTCAGACACGTCCTAAGACAATGCGCATCAACTTTGAAGGTAAACTTAGTGAAAATGTAGGTGCCAAGGATATGGCACTATATATGATATCGCAACTTACCACAGGTGGTGCAACAGGTTATTTTGTAGAGTATGCCGGTGAAGCTGTACGTAATTTGACTATGGAGCAAAGAATGACTCTTTGTAATCTTAGTATCGAGATGGGTGCACGTGGTGGATTGATAGCTCCAGATGAAACTACATTCAACTACATAAAAGGACGTCAGTTTGCCCCACAGGGTGAGAGATGGGAAGAGGCTTTAGCATACTGGAAGACATTGAAATCTGATGAAGGTGCTGTGTTTGACAAAGAGGTAACATTTGATGCAGGGAAAATTCCTCCAATGATAACCTATGGCACTAATCCGGGTATGGGTATGCCTATTGATGGAACTATTCCTAAACTTGAGGATATTGACAATGCAGGAAAAATTTCTTTCGAGAAATCACTTAAATATATGGGGTTTGAACCAGGAGAGAAGCTCGAAGGTAAACAGATCGACTTTGTATTTCTTGGAAGTTGTACGAATGGTCGTATTGAGGATTTCCGCCAGTTTACAGAATACGTTAAAGGCAAAAAGAAGGCTGAAAATGTCACAGCCTGGCTAGTGCCCGGCAGTTGGCAGGTAAGAAAACAGATAAAGGAAGAGGGGCTTGATCTGATACTTCAGGAAGCAGGATTTGAAATCAGGCAACCAGGTTGCTCAGCTTGTCTTGCAATGAACGATGATAAGGTGCCAGCTGGAAAATATGCAGTGTCTACATCTAATCGTAATTTTGAAGGACGACAAGGTCCGGGAGCCAGAACAATATTGGCAAGTCCTTTAGTAGCCGCAGCTGCTGCAGTAAATGGTAAAATAACCCAACCCTAATTTTAGAAATAATGGAAAAATTTAAAACAATAACATCAACATACGTTCCACTTCCGATAGAGAATGTGGACACCGATCAGATTATACCTGCCCGCTTCCTGAAAGCAATTACCAGAGAAGGTTTTGGAGATAATTTATTTGCCGATTGGCGCTATGATAAAGAGGGAAACCCTAAAGTAGATTTCGTACTTAATGATCCAAAATATTCAGGCGAAGTATTAGTAGCAGGTAAAAACTTTGGTAGTGGAAGTAGTCGCGAGCACGCAGCATGGGCAATAGGTGGTTATGGCTTCAAAGTAGTAGTGTCAAGCTTTTTTGCAGATATATTTAGAAACAATGCTCTTAATAACGGTATACTTCCAGTAGTAATTTCCGATGAATTTCTTAGTGAACTGTTTGACTGTTCAAGAAAAAATCCAAAATCTACAGTTACTGTAAACCTAGAAGCGCAGACAATAGTGAATAATGAAACAGGCCGTACAGAGTCTTTCGAAATAAATGCATATAAGAAAGAGTGCCTACTTAAAGGTCTTGATGACATAGATTTTCTTCTGTCCAACAGAGATAAGATACTGGAGTATGAGAAACGCCGAGCATTCTCATATTAAAACCATATAATTTAAACTGTTATAGATATAACAAAGAACTTCAAATAACTGATTGTTTTGCAAGAATCAAGAAAAATAGAGATTATGGATACTACCCTGCGCGATGGAGAACAGACATCGGGAGTATCCTTTGCTGCACAGGAAAAGGTGAGTGTTGTAAGTCTTTTATTAGATGAACTGAAAGTTGACAGAGTAGAGATCGCATCAGCAAGAGTATCAGAAGGCGAGTTCAAATCAGTACAGAAAATGGCTCAATGGGCCACAACACATGGCTATATAGATAAATTGGAAGTACTAGGCTTTGTTGATGGGACAACTTCACTCGAGTGGATAGCCAAAGCAGGATGTAAAGTTGTCAATCTGTTAAGCAAAGGTTCATTAAAGCACTGTACATATCAGTTAAGAAAGTCACCTGAGCAGCATTTAGAAGATGTAAAGAAAAGTATCAACAGTGCATGTGAAATGGGTCTGAAGGTTAACCTTTATCTTGAAGACTGGTCAAATGGAATGCGTGATTCTAAAGATTACGTGTTTAAGATGATGGATGGCCTAAAAGATGAGCCAGTTACCCGCTTTATGCTACCCGATACTTTAGGTATTTTAAATCCGGATGAAGCAGGCAGATTTTGTTCTGAGATGATTAAACGTTATCCTGGTATTCATTTTGATTTTCATGCCCATAATGATTATGATCTTGCAGTAGCCAATGTGTATGAGGCACTTAAGGCTGGAGTTAAAGGCGTCCATGTTACGGTAAATGGTCTTGGAGAGCGAGCCGGAAATGCCCCATTAACAAGTGTTATAGCACTTATTCATGATCATCTGGGATTTAAGACAAATATTGATGAGTCTAAACTCTATAATGTAAGTAAGGTTGTAGAAAGCTATTCCGGAGTAAGAATTCCGAATAACAAGCCACTGATAGGGGATAACGTATTCACTCAGGTTGCAGGAATTCATGCGGATGGTGATAAAAAGAAAAATCTTTACTTCAATGATCTGCTGCCAGAGCGATTTGGTCGCTATCGTGAATACGCATTAGGAAAGAACTCAGGCAGATCCAATATTGTAAAAAATCTCGAAGCACTTGGTATTGAGCTTGATGAAGAAGCAACGAGTAAAGTTACAGCCAGAATTATAGAACTTGGTGATAAAAAGGAAGTAGTTAGTCTTGACGAATTACCATATATAGTATCAGATGTTCTTAAGAATGGTAATGATTTTAAAGAGATTCAGATGTTGAATTACTCCTTGACATTAACTGATGGACTAAGGCCGACAGCCACTGTAAAGATTGGAATAAAGGGTAAAGTTTATCAGGAAACAGCTGCAGGAGAAGGACAGTATCATGCTTTTTCCAAAGCCATGTTCAAGATATACAGAAGTCTGAATAAACCGGTTCCTGAGCTTATAGATTACGAGGTAGTAATACCACCTGGCGGAAAAACAAATGCATATGTGCAAACAGTCATAACCTGGAAGTTTGAGGGTAAAGTGTTTAAAACAAGGGCACTTGATATTGACCAGACAGTAGCAGCCATAAAAGCAACAATGAAGATGCTGAATATGCTTGAAAGCGGCAACATACCAAAAATGAACTATATGGAGTTACCATAAGCTCCAGTAATTCACTTTAAGAGTTAAAACAAATTGGAAAAAAAACAGACATCAAAATATAACTAAAATAATGAAATTGAATATAGCAGTATTACCGGGCGATGGGATTGGTCCCGAGATAATGACACAAGCTTTAAACGTTACGAAAGCAGTTAGTGATAAATTTGGTCATGAATTAACATATAAAGAGGCAGTTGTAGGTGCTTGTGCTATTGATGCAACCGGTAATCCATATCCGGAAGAGACACATGAGCTTTGTATGAATAGCGATGCTGTTCTTTTTGGTGCTATAGGGGATCCCAAATATGATAATGATCCAAATGCAAAAGTGAGACCAGAGCAAGGTTTACTCAACATGCGTAAAAAACTTGGTTTATATGGCAATATACGTCCTGTAATGACTTTTCCTTCACTTATTCACAAATCACCTCTAAGATCTGATTTGGTTGAGGGTGCCGACTTCGTATGTATTCGTGAACTTACAGGAGGAATGTATTTTGGCAGACCTCAGGGAAGAAGTGAGGATGGAAATACTGCATATGATACATGTGTCTATACCCGTGATGAGATAGAAAGAGTTCTTCACCTGGCATATAAATTTGCCGGACAGCGACGTAAAAAACTCACGGTTGTTGATAAGGCAAATGTAATTGCTACATCTAGACTTTGGCGTCAGATTGCTCAGGAAATTGCTCCTCAGTATCCTGATATTGAAACTGATTTCCTTTTCGTAGATAATGCTGCTATGCGAATCATTCAATGGCCCAAAAGTTTTGATGTGATGGTAACAGAAAATATGTTTGGTGATATACTAACCGATGAAGCTTCAGTGATTACAGGTTCAATGGGTCTTCTTCCTTCTGCATCAATTGGGCTTCATACCTCACTCTTTGAGCCTATTCATGGTTCATATCCCCAGGCAGCAGGAAAAGATATAGCAAATCCTCTTGCTATGATTCTTTCAGCTGCACTTATGTTTGAATATAGCTTTAATCTTAATGAAGAAGGAGCCATGATCCGAGAAGCTGTAAATGCAAGTCTTGAAGCAGGTATTGTTACAGAAGATATTGCAGATGGAGGTAAAATATACAAACTAAGTGAAGTAGGTGAGTGGATTACTGAATATATAAAAAACAAGTAAATAGCATAATGAATAATCGTCAAAGAGATATTTCAAAACTGCGCAGTGCAACAAGTACACAAGGTCGCCGCATGGCAGGTGCAAGAGCATTATGGCATGCAAATGGAATGACCAGAGAACAGATGGGTAAACCAATAATTGCCATTGTTAACTCATTTACCCAGTTTGTACCCGGACATGTACATCTGCATGACATAGGTCAGAATGTAAAACGTGAGATTGAGAAATTAGGCTGCTTTGCAGCTGAATTTAACACAATTGCAGTTGATGATGGTATTGCTATGGGGCATGATGGTATGTTATACTCATTACCCTCACGTGATATGATAGCAGATTCGGTAGAGTATATGGTTAACGCCCATAAAGCTGACGCAATGATATGTATCAGCAACTGTGACAAGATAACTCCCGGAATGCTTATGGCAGCAATGCGACTGAATATACCAACTATTTTTGTTTCTGGTGGTCCGATGGAAGCCGGTAAGATTGATGACGAACAGATCGATCTTATTGATGCAATGATTGAATCGGCAGATGATTCAGTAACAGATGAGCGAGTTTCTAAACTTGAAATCTCAGCATGTCCTACATGCGGCTCATGTTCCGGAATGTTTACAGCAAACTCTATGAACTGTCTTAATGAAGCAATTGGACTTGCTTTACCCGGCAATGGTACTATACTGGCAACTCACGTCAATCGTAAGGAATTGTTTGTAAAAGCGGCTAAGCAAATAGTGGAGAATGCAGAGAAGTATTATTTTGAAGGAGATGAATCGGTACTTCCGCGAAATATAGCCTCCCGTCAGGCATTTCTTAACGCTATGACATTAGATATTGCTATGGGTGGATCTACAAACACAATACTGCACACACTGGCAATAGCACATGAAGGAAAAATAGAGTTCAATCTTGATGATATTGAAAATTTATCAAGACGCGTACCTTGCTTATGTAAGGTTGCACCAAACTCTAAAAAATACCATATTCAAGATGTTAACCGTGCAGGTGGAATTATGGGGATCCTTAATGAATTATCAAAAGCTAACCTTATTGATACATCAGTATATCGTGTAGATGGTCTCACACTTGCTGAAGCAATAGAAAAATACGATATAGTAAAAGATTGTCCTGATGCAGAAGCAATTAATATCTATTCGTCTGCACCCGGTAACCGTTTTAATCTTGTTATGGGATCACAGGATGCCCGCTATAAAGAGTTAGATATCGACAGAGAAAATGGTTGTATTAGAAGTGTGAAAAATGCATATACTGTTGATGGAGGACTGGCAATTCTTAGAGGAAATATTGCACAGGATGGCTGTGTAGTAAAAACTGCAGGGGTTGACGAAAGTATATGGAAATTCATAGGTAAAGCAAAAGTGTTTCAGTCACAGGATGATGCATGTGCAGGTATACTAAATGGCAAAGTAGAGGCAGGAGATGTAGTTGTAATTGTCTATGAGGGTCCCAAGGGAGGACCCGGTATGCAGGAGATGCTTTATCCAACATCATACATTAAAGCAAAGCATTTAGGAAAAGAGTGTGCATTGATTACTGACGGACGTTTTTCAGGTGGCACATCAGGATTATCAATAGGACATATATCACCAGAAGCTGCAGCAGGTGGAAACATTGGCTTGGTACGCGATGGAGATATAATAGAAATAGATATTCCTAACAGATCTATTAATTTGAAAGTAAGCGATGAGGAGCTTCAGAATAGAAGACTATTAGAGGAGACAAAAGGAGATAAAGCCTTCAAACCTTTACGAAACAGAAATATTTCAAATGCATTAAAGGTTTACTCTCACTTTGTTAGTTCGGCAGACAAAGGAGCAGTAAGGATTATTTAATATACATCACATTTAGAGTAATTATTATGAACAAAGATATTCAGACTCAATCGACTACGCCCAACGCAAAAAAGCCGGAGGCAGAGGTTATAACGGGAAGTGAAATTTTAATACGTTCACTTTTAGCGGAAGGAGTTGACACATTATTTGGTTATCCGGGAGGTGCCATTATGCCTGTATTTGATGCACTTTATGACCATAAGAATGAAATTAAACATATACTGGTTCGACACGAACAAGGGGCTGTTCATGCAGCACAAGGTTATGCAAGGGTATCAGAGAAAGTAGGTGTAGCACTTGTTACATCAGGTCCGGGTGCTACAAATACAATTACAGGGATTACAGATGCAATGATGGATAGTACACCACTTGTGGTAATATCAGGGCAGGTTAGCTCTGCACTTCTGGGTTCTGATGCATTTCAGGAAGCCGATGTAATAGGTGTTACGCAACCAATCACAAAATGGGCATATCAGGTAAGACGTGTGGAAGATATTGCATGGGCAGTTTCAAGAGCATTTTATATTGCATCCAGCGGAAGACCCGGTCCGGTAGTTCTTGATATTGCCAAAGATGCTCAGATCAACAGTTGCGAATATGCCTATCAAAAGACTACATTTTTACGCAGTTATCAACCTGTACCCGACATAGAGGATGAAAATATAAGAAAAGCGGCTGAATTAATTAACAGTGCTAAAAAACCTCTGGCTCTGATAGGGCAGGGTGTTATTCTTGGAAAGGCAGAAGATGAGATTCGTGCATTTATAGATAAGGCTAACATTCCTTTTGCTTCAACTATTCTGGGCCTATCAGCAATACCAAGCGATCATCCTTTGAATTTTGGAATGTTGGGAATGCATGGTAATGTTGCACCAAATATGATGACCAACGAATGTGATGTTCTGATTGCAATAGGAATGAGGTTTGATGATAGAGTTACCGGGGATCTGAAGACATATGCCAGACAGGCCAAGGTAATTCATTTTGATATTGATATTGCAGAGATGGATAAGAATGTGAAGACAACTGTAAAGGTGGTTGGAGATGCTAAACATACGATCCCACGTGTCACAGATCTACTTGAAAACAGATCACGAGATGAATGGATTTCACAGTTTGATCCTTATGTTCAAAAAGAGTATGACTGCATAATACAAAATGAATTATTTCCAGAAAATGGTGGTGAGATCAAGATGGGTGAAGTTGTCAATAAAGTAACAGAAGCAACCGGTAATCAGGCTGTATGTGTAACAGACGTTGGTCAGCACCAGATGATGAGTACTCGTTATTTTAAATATACCAAATCAAGAAGTATGGTTACCTCTGGTGGTCTTGGGACTATGGGTTTCGGACTTCCCGCAGGTATTGGTGCCAAATATGGTGCACCCGACAGAACTATTTGCATCTTTGTTGGTGATGGAGGTTTGCAAATGACTATGCAGGAGTTTGGTACAATTATGGAATATGACATTGATGTGAAAATAATTCTGCTTAATAATAATTATCTTGGAATGGTACGTCAATGGCAGGAGTTATTTTTCGATGAGAGATATTCAGAAACCCATCTTAAAAATCCTGACTTTATAAAAGTTGCTGATGCATATAATATAAAAGGTCGTAAAGTAACAAAACGCGAGGAGCTTGATGATGCTGTTAATGAAATGCTTAATCATAAGGGAGCATATCTTCTTGAGGTTGTTGTAGAAACAAAAGGTATGGTTTATCCTATGGTACCTGCCGGTGGTAGTGTTACCAATATTTTACTTGGAAACGGACACAAGTTGTAAGACAGGTAACTGTAAATTTTATGAGATGTTTGATAAATCAAATTAAAAATCAATAATAATGGAAGACAATAAAACATTGTATACATTGACCATTTTCTCAGAGAATACGGTGGGTATACTAAACCAGATAACAACAATTTTTACACGCAGACAGTTGAATATAGAAACTCTTTCTGTATCTCCTTCAGCAATTAAAGGTATTCATAAATTTACTATTACAACTTTTTCTAATGATGAGGAGGTAATGAAAAAACTTGTACGTCTTATCGATAAAAGAGTTGATATTCTAAAAGCATATTATAACACAGATGAAGATCTTGTTCACCAGGAACTGGCTCTTTATAAGTTGGCTACTGAAAAAGTACTTGAGCATGGTTCAATTGAATATCTGGTAAGAAAGTACAATGTTAGGATTCTGGAAATCTCTAATGACTGTATAGTCTTTCTAAAAGCAGGTCATTACATTGAAACTCAGAGTCTTTTTGAAGAATTGGCCGAGAAGATTGGTGTTCTACAGTTTGTACGTTCAGGAAGGATAGCTATCACAAAATCAAAAGTTGAGAGATTGAGCGATATGTTGTCGAAAAGGGAACTATCAAATAAGAGTGGAGATAAACAATTAAGCAGTATACATGGTTATACAGATTAAAAATAAGAGATAAAATATTTTAATTAGTAATATTACCAAAACTTATTCTCTACAAGAGTATAAGTGAGACAAAAATCAAACAAAATGGCAAAAATGAATTTTGGCGGAGTAGAAGAAAATGTAGTAACCCGCGAAGAATTTCCTTTGAGTAAAGCTCAGGAAGTGTTAAAGGATGAAATAATTGCAGTTATAGGTTATGGTGTTCAGGGTCCCGGTCAATCGATGAACCTGCGTGATAACGGTTTTAATGTAATTGTTGGACAACGTAAAGAAAGCAAGACATGGGACAAAGCAGTAACCGATGGGTGGGTTCCTGGAGAAACTCTATTCGAAATTGAAGAAGCTTGTGAGAGAGCTACAATTATTCAATATCTACTGTCTGATGCTGCCCAGATCGCATTGTGGGATACTGTAAAGAAACATTTGACACCCGGTAAAGCACTTTATTTCTCACATGGTTTTGGAATTACTTATAAAGAACGAACAGGAATAATTCCACCTGCAGATGTAGATGTTATTTTGGTTGCACCAAAAGGCTCAGGGACCAGTCTTCGCAGAATGTTTCTTGAAGGACGTGGTCTGAATTCCAGCTATGCTATATTTCAGGATGCAACTGGCAAAGCGTATGATCGCGTTGTTGCATTAGGAATTGGTGTTGGTTCAGGATATCTATTTGAAACAGATTTTAAACGAGAAGTTTTTTCTGACCTAACAGGAGAGCGTGGTACTTTGATGGGTGCAATTCAGGGATTGTTGCTTGCACAATATGAAGTTCTTCGTGAAAACGGTCATACTCCTTCTGAAGCATTCAATGAGACAGTTGAAGAACTTACTCAATCTCTTATGCCTCTGTTTGCTGAAAAAGGAATGGACTGGATGTATGCAAACTGTTCAACAACTGCACAACGTGGTGCATTAGACTGGATGGGACCATTTCACGATGCTACAAAACCTGTTTTTGAAAAGCTTTATAAAGAGGTGGCAAATGGTAACGAGGCTCAGCGTTCTATTGATAGTAACTCTCAGCCTGATTATCGAGTAAAGCTTGAAGAGGAGCTGAGAGCACTTCGCGAGAGTGAGATGTGGCAAACTGGTGCTGTAGTACGTAAACTCAGACCAGAGAACAACTGATTCAAAGTAAAGTAGTCATAAACATAAAAAAGAGACTAAGTTTAAATCTTGGTCTCTTTTTTTGTTTACCTGATTTAAACATTCAGGCTTAAATTATCTGAGTTATATTCTAGAAAATCTTCTTTTCTTAAATCAGAGGTCTACTCCTCTTTCATAAGATCAAGTTTTTCATCATCTCTTCCACGGTCGTAAAACAACTTTTTAAGTGGATTTTTACGTGCTTCATCATAATTATGGCGATTACGGTATATATCAATTGCCATATATATAGCCTGGCGGAATGATTCATCTGATGCTTCGTTCTTACCGGCAATATCGTATGCGGTACCATGATCCGGCGAAGTGCGAACGATTGGAAGTCCTGCAGTATAATTAACCCCCATATCCATTGCCATTGTTTTAAACGGAATTAAACCCTGATCATGATACATTGCCAGTATAGCATCAAACTCCTTGAACCTTCCACTACCAAAGAACCCATCCGGAGGATATGGCCCTGCACATAATATCCATTCCTCTTGGGCTTCCCTTATTACCGGAGCAATTATTTCATTTTCCTCATTGCCAAGCATACCATTCTCTCCTGCATGGGGATTTAGTCCGAGTACAGCAATTCGAGGGGCATCAATACTGAAATCACGTTTAAGTGTATTATTCAGGGTTCTTATTTTCTCTGCAATAAGTTCTTTTGAAAGTGATGCTGAAACATCTTTAAGAGGAATATGAGTAGTCACTAATGCTACACGCATATTTTGTGTAGCCATTATCATGAGGGCTTTTTCACCTTCTGCTGCGAATCTTTCTTCAAGATACTCAGTGTGACCGGGAAAATTAAATTGCTCACTCTGAATTGAATCTTTATTGATTGGTAATGTAACCAGAACATCAATCTTCTTTTCCTGCAAATCCTTTACGGCACATTCTAATGCTATGTATGAAGATTCACCCGCTTCTGCTGAAGGTTTACCAATGTCAATGCGAGTTTCATCTTTTACACAATTTAAAAGATTTATCTTCCCCTCTCTTGACTCTTCAACACTATTAATTATATTAAAATTTACTGTATTGTTATTTAGCACCTTACGATGATAGGATGCAGATTTAGATGATCCGTATATTATTGGATTAAATAATTCAAGCAATCGAATATCTGAAAATGTCTTAAACAATATTTCGTATCCAACACCATTGACATCCCCATGTGTAATGCCTACTTTAATTAGCTCTGACATGTATATTTTTTTAATTCTCTTATCTAATTTTTTTTAATTGCTATCCTTCAATAATAGCTTCTTCGGGTTTTGGCAAACTAATGGTATACAATGTGGCCTCAAGATTACGCATTAGGTTTCGTTTATTGCTTTCCGGTGCGTATACATATGTTTCCACAACAATAACCATTCCAGTATTTTCATTCACGAAAGCATGCATAACAAACGGACCTCCCATCATATCTGTTGTCATTTCCCACAATCCTCTCAATTCGGCACGGAATACTCCATCTACAACAAACCTCCTGTAATCTGGCGGATATGCAGTTGATGTTGACATCTGAGAATCAAATGATCCTTTTATATATTTACCTAATACTTCATTTCGTACTTTAATAAGTGAATCTTTTTCGAAAATAGTTTCAGAGGTGTATGGAAACTGATAAATTACTATATCCTGACGACCTCTTCCAGCATTGTTTGTAGCCCATAGGAAGTTATTAAACTCCTCATAATTCGACAATCCTTTTGGGAAGTGGATGTTAATACCAAACATTTGCTGAGCACGTACAACTGGAATTTTGATCTCACTCTTTAGCCATTTTGCGTTGCGTTCAAGCTCCTTTTCGATAAAATAGTTTATGATAACATCTTTATTTTCTGTAACATATTCAGCAAATGAGGTGCTGTCAGGTGCCTTTATGTTCATTATTACCTGACCATTTGCATAAGTATCGAGTTCTGCTTCAAGTTTTGGTTGACTGTACATCTCTGAAATTACAGGAATTATTATATTTCTTGCCATCTTAAATGTACTAGTGAAATTTTCAGGTGTAATATGAAGAATCCTGAAGTTTGGCTCAGGTTGCGGTAAACCTTTTGTATTTGAATTAAGCACATCAAATAAAGCTCTTCCTGAAGTTCCCTCCCATGAAGAATCATCCATGATTACCATAACTTCGTTTGTAGCCCCTGAAGCAGAAAAAAAACCACTACCGCCGTTACATGAAGACAAAAAAATAATTGATGCTAAAAGAGATAGTAAACCTACCAGATGTTTCATAATATTTATTTATTGAGATTTCACTAAATTCCACTTTATAAAACAAATATACAATTATTTACGTGGAAAAGAAGCAGTATGGTTTTAATTTATGATAAAAAGTCAACTCTTATTACCAATCTTCGAGGTTGAAAGCATACCGCATGCTGCGAAAATATCTTCACCTCTAGATGCACGAATTGTGCAGATAAAACCTTTTGATGAAAGTGTATCACGAAATTTAATCATGTTTTCATCTGTTGAAGGTCTAAGCTTACTCATAGGAATAACATGGAAACGAATGAGGTTGATTCTGCAATCCAATCCATTAAGCAATTTAGCAAGTTCTCTGGCATAAAGAGGTGAATCATTAACCCCATCAAACATTATATATTCAAATGATAAGCGGCGTTGATGACTCCAGTCATAATCACGTAGAAGGTCTATCACTGAAGTAATTGGAGCAGATTTCTCTATAGGCATTATTGATAATCGCTCCTCCGGTATAGGGTTGTGAAGACTGATTGCAAGGTGGCATCTGCTATCATCAAGAAATCTTTTGAGATTGGAAGTTAATCCAATTGAAGAAAGAGTTATTCTTTTTGGACTCCATGCAAGTCCGTACTCCGCCATTAGCAGTTCAGAAGCTTTCTTTACATTCTTATAATTATCCAAAGGTTCGCCCATTCCCATAAAAACAAGGTTGGTAATATCTTCAGAGTCAGGTACAGAATAAACCTGGTTGAGAATCTCTCCAGCGGTCAGATTGTCTTGCAGGCCCTGTTTACCTGTCATACAGAAATCGCAATTCATACGACATCCTACTTGCGATGAAACACAAATTGTTAATCGGTCATCTTCAGGTATTGTAACAGTCTCAATAAACTTGCCATTGTGAGTTCTGAACAGCATTTTGCGTGTTCCATCAACTGAAGTCTTTACATCCAGAGGGTCAGATCTGCCAATATCAAAATTCTCAGAAAGAATTTCTCTATTTTTCAGCGAGATGTTGGTCATTTCGTCTATTGATTTCACTCGCTTTACATAAATCCAATCTGCTATCTGTTTACCGGTAAACTTAGGGAGGTTTAATTCCAGTACGCTTTCTGTTATTTCGGCAAGCGTCATGCCTAGTAAATATTGTTTTGACTCCATTATGTTCCTTTAATTGAACTACAAAGATACAGAGGATTTTGCAAATATATGCATCGTATAAAAAAAGAGTAAAAAAAACCGGGCGCTTTCACAAGTCCCCGGTTTCAAATTTCTGAAATTTAAAAGTAGAGTTTATATAAATAATCTAATTGCCTGATTTTACTTTTCCTATACCATTTTTTGACACATCTGTTTTCTGTGGTTTACCATAATATGTAATATTACCAATACCATCAGATGACGCTTTTATATATTCAGATGCAAAGCAACTTACATTACCAACACCTTTAGAAAAGACTGTAACACTTTTTGCTTTTAGACGCTCTGCTTCAATATTTCCCACACCTTCAGATTTAATATCTATATTATTTGCTGAACCTTTAAGAATAATATTGCCTACACCTTCAGAGTCAACTTTTATATACCCTGCCTGTAAGTTCTCTGCAGTAATATTTCCCACACCTTCTGAGTCTATGGTAAGTTCAGGAGTATCAAATGTACCTTCTATTACAATATTTCCTACACCTTCATTATCAATATAAGTGAGGTTGGGTGTAATTATTGTGACTGTTAACCTGTTTGCATTTCTATTTAACCTTTTAAGCAAACGATCCTCCATATCTAACTCCAAAGTACCGTTTGAAATTTCAACCTCTAATAGATTAAGCATTTCTTCACTACCCTCTGCAGTAACTTCTGTGGTTTGACCTTTACGGATAATAATATTACCCACAATTGAAGATTCAATTGCAGTAAAAGCTGTTACTTCAAACTTATCAGTAGCATACCTTGTCTGAGTGCATGCCATAGTACTAATTGAAAGTACAACTGCGATTATTGCTAATTTAATTACTGTTTTCATATTGTTTTTATTTTATGACATAAAAGAAATAATGTCGGTTACAAAAAATCAATCTTTTAACAATTCTAATATTTTCAATCGGAATGCATATTCATATTTAGCTTGAGCTTCTTCTCCTAATGCTTGTGTTTGATTATTTTTTGCAAGAAACAATTCATAAGAAGTTGCTCGCCCGCTTTCATGCTTTTCTTCCGCAAATCTGTATGCTTCATTGCTGGCTGTAACCGACTTCTTAGCAGCTTCCCATCTGCTCTCAGCTCCAACAGCATTATAGAAAGCCTGTTCAATTCGTTTACGCAGTTCAAGCTTTGTTTTATCCATTTCTAAACGACTGTTCGCAATTGCAATTTGTGCATTTTGAACACTATTCTTTATCTGAAATCTGTTGAATATGGGGATCCTGAGGCTGAATCCGAGTGAGTTACTTATATTGTTTCTAAGTTGAGTAGCAAAAGGATCATTATCCCTGCCATTCATATTATAGTATCCTGTACCCATACTTGCACCGAAGCTTAATGTCGGAAAGTACTGCGATTTTGCCATCAACATTTCCTTTGTGCTGCTTTCGAGCTGATATTGTAAACTTCTGATTTCAGGTCTGTTTACTAGCGCACTTTCATAAACCATTTGAGATGATAAAAGAGGTGTTTCATCAATTAATGCCTCTGCAGAGGGAGAAACAATCTCGAAATCATCAAATTTTTCAAGTTCCATAATCTGTGCAAGATCCAATAATGCCAGTTTATAGTTATTTTCTGCCTGTACACGATTTACTTCCTCTTTGGCAAGCTGAGCCTCAATTTCATACAGCTCTCCCTTTGCCATTTTTCCACTGTTTACCAGTTCAGTGCTTCTTTTTAGATTCTCTCTTGTTGTCTGGATTTGGTTTTCGGCAATAGTAAGCAATTCTCTGTTTAGCAAGGCTTGTAAGAATGCAGTCGACACACTCATTATAATTTCATCCTGTATTCTCTCCAGGTTGGCTTCTGAAACCATCATATCAGCTTTTCGGGCATCAATATTATGCTTCATTCGTAAACCATCAAATAAAGTTATATCAGCAACAATATTGAAATTTGATTGAGTTGAGTTTGTATTCTGATAGGTGTTGTCGAGACCAATTGAACGTCCAAAAATAAAGTTGTGACCAGCAGATGCATTAACAGCAGGCAACAGATCAGCACGGGCTTGACTGTATGCTACCATTCGCTGTTGTTTATTCAGCTCTTGCTGTTTGATATCACGGTTATTTTCAAGTGCTATCTCTATACATTCAAGCAATGTATATTGTTGCTGACCCGCTGCTGTAATTAGTGAACCAACAGCAATAAATAGGTATAATAATCTATATCTGAGTTGCATATTATTTTACTTTTGAAACTGTTTTGAGTATAACTTCAAAATAAATATCTATTATTTTCTTTCCTCAATTATCTCTGACCCCCGTATTCTGTCATTTTCTTTAAGTCCTTCGGTTACCTCAATATTTATCCCATCAGATAAACCAATCTTAACAAAATGACGTTCAAATTCTTGTGGTTCTTCATTCTTAACCATATAAACAAATGCAGAATCACCACTGAATTCAAGTGAGCTTTCTGGTATGGTTAATACCTGTTCTCTTTTATCCAATATAATATTTGCATTAGCGCTATATCCAGCTCTGATAAACAGGTCCTCGGGTATTTTAAGAGCCGCTTTCATCTCAAAAAGAATTGCACCGCTTTCTTCTGTTCCTTTTGGAGATATATACTCCAAATTTGCAGGAATTGTACGTCCCTGAATAGCTCCAATTGTAATTTCAATAGGCATACCCGATGTTAAGCGTCCAACTTCAGTTTCATCAATTTTGCCAATAAAGAGCATGTCGCTTAAGTCAGCTACAGATGCAACAGTTGTTCCATCGTTAAAGTTATTTGTCTGAATCACTGAATTACCAACCTTAACAGGTATATCCAGGATAGTACCGTCTACTGTTGATCTGACAAGTGTATTACTTGTCTGTGCTGAACTTTGTGTAATACCTGTTCTTACTAAACTAAGATTATCAGTTGCAGCACGAAGCTCCTCCTCATCGTTCTTATATTGTAGTTCTACCTTTTCAAACTCCTCTCTCGAGATGACATCATTCTGATATAGTTTGAGATCTCTCTCATAGTTACTGCGACTTTGATTAGCAGCAAGTTTAGCCCTTTCTACTCTTGATTCGGCACTACTTAGGTTAACCATATCTGGAACTACTTGAATCTTAGCAATAATATCTCCAGCCTTAACCATATCACCCGCCTCCTTATAAACTTCAGAAATGATTCCTGACATTTGTGGTTTTATAAGAATTTCGTTTCTAGGTTCTACTTTACCAGTAGCTACAGTACTTTTTTGTATGTCACCTTTTTGAGCGGTTACAATTGTGTATTGAACCACTTTAGGTCGTGATTTCTGCCATAAAAACATAAAAGTGGATATTACCAAAAGGCCTAAAAGCACTAATCCAATAATTCTCAAAATTCGTTTCATAAGTTTTATTTAGTTATCTGTTTTTAGTATCAATTATTCTTCACTGATTGCTTCAACCGGTTTAATCATCATAGCTCGCTGTGCAGGGATATATCCTGCAAATGTTCCAATAACAATAAGTATGATTAATGAGATTACTGCCATTGAAAATGAGATTTGCGGATCTTTAAAGAACTGATCACCCTGACTCAAAACGATACCTGTAGCCCTGAGTAGTCCTACTCCTACTATAATTCCAGTTACTCCTGCAATTACAGTAAGTACAACACTTTCACTTAGTATCTGTCCAATGATGTTTCGTGGAGTAGCACCCAAAGCTCGTCTGATACCAATCTCCTTAGTTCTTTCACGTACAGTAACCAACATTATATTACTTACACCTATTGCACCTGCAAACAGTGTCCCCAACCCAACAATCCATATTAATGCTGATATTCCTATCCCAAGGTAGTTGAACATCTTAAACTGTTCTTCTATATTCATAGTAAATACAGCCTCCTTGTCATCCGGCGAAATTTGATGCTGTTGTTTAAGTATTTCAAGAATCTTATCCTGAACTATCTTCACAGGGACACCTCTATCTGCTGTAGCAGCTAAAAAGTGTATTATATTACCTTGATTAAAAGCTTGCTGCATTGTAGAAAAAGGTAGAACAACTGTTTCTTCAGTGCGACCTCCAATGCTAACACCCGAAGTGCTTCTGGCTACACCTATTACCTGAAAGTAAATGCCGTTAACCCTGATCTGTTGACCTGTAGGGTCTTGTCCTTTCTGAAAAAGTACTTCATAAATACGTTCTCCAATTACGCAAACTTTTCTTCTTTCAGCTATATCTATATCATTTACATACCTACCATACAATAGTTTACTTTTTTCTATGAGATCATATTCAGGGTAGCATCCTTTAACTAGATAGGAACCTTTTTTTTCTCCTCTCACCACATTTTCATCACTACCACCGGCAAAAAGCACAGGGGACAAATATTCCAGTTCATCAACACGTTGTTTGATAATTGGGATATCACTGTTTGTCATATTCCAGTTTCTGCCTTTCTGAAATCCTTTATATGGAAGTGAAGTTGGAGAAGATGCGAAGAATGCAGAATTGGTTGCAAATCCTTCAACTTGAGAAGATATTCCACTTTCAAGCGCAGATCCTGCACCTACCATTAACACAAGCATAAACATTCCCCAGAAAACACCAAAGGCAGTGAGTACACTTCTGGATTTATTATGAGTTATGGTAATCCAGATCTCTTGTAATCTATCTAAATCGAATATTTTCATTGATTTCTTAAATTTTATTCCTGTCTCATGGCCTCAATGGGCTTCACCTTTACAGCTTTGCGAGCTGGCAGATATCCTGCAATTACACCTGAGATAATAAGTACAATAGTTGCAAAGATTGCATAGCCAATCTCTACTGTTGGATTGGTGAAAACCGACATTTGGGGTTCGTCAGAAACCGGTTGTCCGTTTGCAGCCTGTTCCATGATGAAATTAACAATTTCAGTGAGACCAATACCCATTATTAATCCGATATAGCCAAATATTGTTGTAATTATAATAGATTCAAGTATTATAGTCTTTAATATTGATGATGGCTTGGCACCTATAGCTTTGCGTATGCCAATTTCACGTGTTCTCTCTTTTACAGAGACTAACATAATATTACTAACACCAACTATTCCGGCAATAAGAGTTAATATCCCGATTATAGTTACAAAAAGAGTTATACCGCCAAATATCTTCATTGTTTCAACATACTCTGACTGGGCATTACTAATCCAAAGAGCTTGCTCATCTTCAGGATTGAAATTGAGCCTCCTGCTCATCATGGTTCTCAAAGTTTCATTGAATTTATCATTAGCCTCTTTTGTATTAAGCCCATCAACAGTAAATACAATGTTGTAGAATTTCCCGCTTGGATTAAATATCGACTGGGAAGTTGTGAATGGAATATAGGCTCTTGAACCACCCCAGTCCTCCTTCTTAGAATTTATTCCAACAACTTTAAACATTAGGTTGCCCACCTTTACAGTTTTACCTAAAGCAGATTCACCGGGAAACAATAGATCGGCTATTTTTTTATCAAGTACTATTACCTTGTTATGCTCTTTCATATCGAGGTGATTAATAAAGCGGCCATCACCTGGTTTGATTATTAATTTTTCTATTAACCAATAGTTAGGCATTACCCCCCTTATTTCGTAAGACCCGAATTCATTACCATAAGTAATATTCATAGTGTTGTTAAGTCGTGCTGTTATCAGCCTGCTTTCAGAAACCTCCTCTCTAATAAAATCCACCTCTTCATTAGTGAATGAAAGTTGTCGGTCGGATTTGAGTCCATTATGAGGTATAGAGGTCCTTCCCGGGTATAGATTAACTCGGTTCACAGCTCTTGAACTGAAATTTTGTATTACACCATTTTGCAGACCATTGCCCGCACCAAGCAGAACAATAAGTATGAATATACCCCATGAGACAGACAAGCCTGTCAAGGTAGTACGCATCTTGTTTTTTTTGAGTGTCTCGAATATTTCCTGCAGAAGGTCTATCATAAAGACTGATAATTTAGATTTTGAGTTGTAACATGAATACCATTATCCTTTCTGGTCTCATACTCAATCATACCATCTTTCAGGTGGATAATACGATTGGTGGCTTCAGAAACAGATTTCTCATGAGTTACAATTATGGTAGTAATTCCCTCTTTATTAAGATTAGTTAGTACCTCCATAACCTCTTTAGTCGTTGTACTGTCAAGTGCACCTGTAGGTTCGTCCGCTAATATTATCTTAGGGTTTGAAATCATTGCTCTTGCTATTGCTACACGCTGTTTTTGTCCACCCGACATTTCATTTGGTAAGTGATGAGCCCAATCTTTTAATCCCATTTTATCAAGATGCTCCATTGCAATAATATTGCGTTTTTTGCGGCTTACTTTTTTATAGTAGAGTGGGAGAGCTACGTTTTCGAGAGCATTCTTGAAATTAATCAAATTGAAAGATTGAAACACAAATCCTATCATTTCATTTCTGTAATGTGCAGCTTCGGTTTCTGATAAACCTTTTATAAGGCTGCCATTCAGGTAATAATCACCCGAATCATAAGTGTCCAATATTCCGATAATATTAAGCAAAGTTGATTTGCCTGAACCTGATGCTCCTGTTATGGAAACATATTCACCTTTATCTATTTGTAAATCTATTCCTTTAAGTACGTGAAGTGGGAGTGCTTCGGTGTGATAAGATTTATGTAATTGCCTGATTGTTATCATTCGGCGCTTTAATTTTAAGTTACACTAAATTTTGAATAGTGCAAATGTATGCCAAATATTGTACTATGCAATGCATAATACTATCATTTTTCATCAAAATAACATTATTTAACACAAAAAACCCTATTATTGTCTCTCTTGACAACAATAAAACACTAGTTTCCATTATATAAACAGAAACTTTAAAAATATTATTTTGAAAAAGGTGATTTTAACTATCTATAAGAAGGGATCAATTCAAAAGAGTATCCCTGCTCAAGCAACCATTCAATTGCAAGAGGCAAAGCATATCTTAAATTCTTTTCTGCTTTTAGTGAATCATGAAATACAATCACCGATCCGTCACGGGTATACCTTTTTACATTTGCGAGTACCTGCTCAGGTGTCATAAATCTACTATAATCTCGAGTCACCACATCCCACATTATAATTTTATATCCATTTTTCTTCAATAAACCTGGTTGAGGAAAAATCATATGACCATGAGGTGGTCTAAATAGTTGTGAATTTATTAATTTACCGGCATCATTTGTATCACTCAGGAACTTCTTAGGCGAATTTTTCCATCCCTGCATGTGGTGAAAAGTGTGATTGCCGGTTATGTGTCCTTCTTTTATAATCTGATCATATATATGACCATATTTGCGAACATTATCTCCAACACAGAAGAAGGTTGCCTTTATATTATATTTGTTTAATATGCTCAGTACCCAAGGTGTAACTTCAGGTATAGGGCCATCATCAAATGTAAGATATACAGTTTTTTTATCCGGTACTCTAAGTCGCCAGATCGAATTTGGAAATAATAACCTATATAGTATTGGTGGTTGTTCAATTAGCATATAATGAACGTTTATTTAACACAAGAGATGCCAGGTAATATATCACTACACTACCCGGCACTCTTATTATATTTCTACTATTGTGTTGAACTACTATATTGTTCGAGTAATCGAGGATTAAATTGCTTCATTACACCCATTGCTTTTTGCATAATCTCTTCCTCTTCGGCACGACGTATTGTATCATCAGAAGGTACGGAGTAATAACCCTTTACTGCACTATCAGTGATCTCTCTTAAAATAGTATCTCCTACATAAGGAATACCTTTCATATAGTAAACCTGTGCTCTTTGTAATAGGTCATCTGTCAACAGCTTATATTTCTCTTTATCATACTGCTGATAAATATTTTTAACTAGCATTAGCGGACTAACATTATTATATATAATATCAGTCATTGTATTTGCAATCTGTACAGGCTTTAATCTCTCGAACCAGTTTAGGTTTGCATTAATCCTGTTATGGATTTCTGTGATAAGCTCATTTGCTTTTTCATATTCACCAAGCTTGTAGTATGCTCTAGCAAAGATAACACCGTCAGTTCCATATGAAACAGCACTGTCAGGTATCATTGAAGTGATTTTATCGAGAGCTGTCAAAGCTTTCTCATTTTCCCCTGCATCGACTAGAGCATCAACCAAATGAGTGAAATATAACCTGAATGTTGACAACATTCTTCTACTGGTTTGATCCATATAAATATCAGGATCATTTTCAAGACCACCCCATCTGAATTTATTAACCATATTATCGAATGCAGCCTCCAGGTTCACACCATTATTAAGAGGTTCTCCCGGAACTACCTGATAGGCGAGACCATTCAGAGAGAAGTTATGATCCTGCAAATTCATATATAGTGAAGGAGTGATTGTTGTAGCGTAATAGAGTGGTCTACTCCAGTTGTCATCATTAAGATTAGTGAGAAGCTCCAGAACCATCAGTTCATGCCTGTAAACAGCCTGTTTCCCTGAAAGATTTATCAGCATCTTGTCAGTAGGTTTAGCAGCCATATTTTTCCAGTCAACGGCAGAACTGTCAACATCCAGATAAAGGATATCACCAGGAATAACCTGTGTATTACCTGTGTTAAAAGGATTTGCAGGTCGAGAGTTTTCACCTGTCCTTAAATTCTCCATAGTCTGTTTCAGTGAGATTGTATCACGGAACGCGTTTCTGTCGTAATAATTACCATAAGAAACAGAAGGAATCTCACTCTGCCTTAGTACACTTTCAATTTCTTCTTTTGAAATGACAAAAGCCGCACTACCATCATCACCCGAGTATCTTGGGCGAGACCATTTTATTGGTAATGGTTCAGATTCATAAGCAGGCTTTAAAAGCTGATCTATATACCATTCCGTTTGCAGGAAACTCAAATTTGTAACCCTTACATCTGTTCTGAAGCCTTCGGTCTCCTGAACATACCACAGAGGGTAGGTATCATTATCCCCATTTGTAAATAGAATAGCATTTTCTCCTACACTACTCAGATAATTCATTCCTGTGTCACGAGCAAGAGTTCTGCCTGAACGATCATGGTCATCCCAATTCTGAGATGCCATCTGTATTGGAACAAACAAGCAGGCTACAGATGCAACTACAGTAGCAACTCGAGTGTTTTTTATATATTTTTTGAGGAATAGAGATATCCCTGCAACTCCCATTCCAATCCATATTGAAAAAGCGTAGAATGATCCTGCATAGGCATAATCCCTTTCTCTTGGCTCCATGAATGTCTGATTTAGATAAAGAATAATTGCCAGACCTGTCATAAAGAACAGCAGAAATACAACTATAAAGCTCTGCATTCCTCTTTCTTTTAGCTTTAGCTGATATAAAATACCTATGATACCTAATATGAGTGGCAACATATAGTATTTATTCCTTCCTTTGTTATTAACAATATCAGGAGCAATATCATCCTGAGGTCCAAGACCCAGTACATGTTCATCAATAAAGGAAATACCGGTAATCCAGTTACCTGCAGTTATTCCTCCATCACCCTGTATATCATTTTGTCTCCCAGAGAAATTCCACATAAAATATCGCCAGTACATATAATTGAACTGGTAACCAAACATGAACTTCAGATTCTGAAAAAATGTAGGTTTCTTGTTTTGATCTGTAACACCTCCCCATCTCTCATAACCCATAATATGATTCTGAAATGCTGGATTATTAGGGTTTGAATGCATCCTTGGCAGGAGCATTGTATTAGTGTATTTATATATTGGTGAAGTGGTCTTCTCATAACGATCCTTTTCATCAGGGGAATTTTTCACAACCTGTTTATAACTTACACGCTCACCTTCTATAATTGCAGTACCGTCTGCACTTCTCGCTATCTTAGACGCATAAGTTGTACCATGTATCAGCGGAGTCTGTCCATACTGTTCGCGATTCAGGTAGCTTCCAAGTGAGAATATATCTTCGGGTGAATTAAGATCGAGCGGTGGGTTAGCACTTGATCTTATTGGTATCAGAGCATAAGCTGAGAAACCAACTAGAATCACCATGAAGCATGAAATTGACAGGTTTATAAACCTCATGCTTATTTTCTTGGATTTGAAAACTATATATGCGACTGTAGCAATAAGTATTACCCAAAGCCAGGGACTTCCACTTATAAACAATACACCAGTCAAAGCCAGTGTAGCAAAGAATGCAATTCTTGCATTTCTTTCATTACTACTGGAAGATATGGTGTAGTAAAGTCCCATTGTAATTGCTCCAACCAGTATCAGTAAATAAAATAATACTCCTGAATTATATGGTAATCCAAAGCTGTTAACAAACAGAAGTTCAAACCATCCTCCAATTTTAGTGAAACCTGGTATTACTCCCCACATCAATATTATGATAAGTCCAAATGAAACTAGAAGAGCTTTTAAAGCCCCTTTCCAGTTGGCTTTTTCATTTTTCTTAAAATAGTATACAAGAACAATTGCAGGTATACACAACAGATTTAGCAGATGGACGCCTATTGAGAGCCCCATTACATAAGCAATGAGTACTAACCATTTATCTGAGTGTGGTTTGTCTGCATTATCTTCCCATTTTAGAATCAACCAGAATACAAGTGCAGTTAGCATTGATGAAAAGGCATATACTTCACCTTCAACTGCTGAAAACCAAAATGTATCAGAAAAGGTATAAACAAGTGCACCTACAATTCCGCTTCCAATAACTGCGGTAGTTTGACCAGCATTTAAAACAACATCACTGCTTTTTTGTAATAGTTTTCTAGTTAGGTGAGTTATTGTCCAGAAAAGGAACAAAATAGTAAATGCACTCATAAGAGCGGACATAATATTTACCATCATTGCTACCTGCGAAGGATCTTTTGCCAGTTGTGTGAAGAAGTTGCCAACAAGCATAAAAAAAGGAGCACCTGGTGGATGTCCAACTTCAAGCTTGTATGCTGATGTTATAAATTCTCCACAATCCCAGAAACTGGCTGTAGGTTCTATTGTAAGAAGATAAACTGTGGCAGCAATCGCAAAAACCACCCAACCCGAGATGTTATTGATAAGCTTGTATTTAGACATTTTTCTTATTAGTTTTGATTCATGGCATCAACCTGAATCATACAGATTTAATATAAAAAGTGGAGCAAAGATACTTAAATCTCTTTATACGATTGTCTGTTTTGAGAGGATTTTAAGTCTTTCTTATTAAAAAACGTGAATTGCGCCTCTATTCTCCATATATTAATATGCTGATTAATTACCACTTTAATAGTGTAATAATTTTTTTATCGTGTTAATGACTTATTGAAACTGATTTGAGTGAAAAAGTTGTAAATTGATATTTAATAATAGTATAATGATCTTAAAATCGACAAAATGTGTTCTATAACATGTTTATGGTTAATATATTGAAAAACAGAGTTGTAGGTCGAATTTAAGAGGCTTATTCAAATGTTACATGTGAAAAAAGCTAGTCGATAATTTGGAGTTCAAATAATAAAAACTTTACTTTGACATCGATTAAGGAAAAAAATCTGTAATAAAAAAGTTGTTAAGTAGTAGTTTTAATTAAATGCAGGTAACATTAGTAATTCTGAAGCCCTCCGCTATTCAGCGAGCAATACTGGGAGAAGTCATCTCTCGGTTTGAAAAAAAAGGCCTCCAGATTGTAGGAATGAAAATGATTAACCTGTCGGATGAGGTACTGAAGATTCACTATTCTCATTTAGTCAACAAACCTTTTTATGGGCGTATTAAAGATTCAATGCAGGCTAGCCCTGTAGTTGTTATGGCACTAAAAGGAGTTGATGCTGTGAATGTTGTAAGGAAAATCACCGGAGTGACAAATGGAAGAGATGCTCAGCCGGGCACGATCCGGGGAGACTATAGCATTAGTGTCCAGGAAAATATAGTACATGCTTCTGATTCTTATGAAACTGCACAAACCGAATTAGCACGATTCTTTACTACAGATGAAATCTTTGATTATCCGCAAATAAATATTCAGAGTATTTATGCAAACGATGAATATTAATTGCAATAAAAAAGTAATTATATGAAATTTGATATAAAACAAGGTATCGATGGAGATATATAATTTGTTTTCAAAAGCAAGAGTTTTACTACCGGCAGCCTTGATGTTTGTTTCATTAAACTCATTCTCACAAGTTAAACAGGAGTCTGCTGAAAAAAGCAGACCAGAAGTTAATTATAAGCAAGTACATAGTTCAAACTTAAATGAAAAGCAGAGTCTGTTTGCTGATGGACTTAAGCTTAAACTTGATTTGTCTGTACTGGATGATGCTGAAGAGCAAAGAGAGGAATTTAATCCAAATGATATACCTGCTGATGATTTATACGGGGGTATGTGGGAAAACAGATATGTCAATATGTATGGCAGTCTTAAGAATGCGCCGGATACATTTATAGTAGATTTGGATAATTTTACCATGCCTGCTGATGGACACATGACATCCAACTTTGGAAGAAGAGGTAGTCGTCGTTATCACTATGGTATTGATATAAAGGCTCAGACAGGAGACACTATTTATGCTGCATTCGACGGCAAAATCAGAGTTAAGCGTTTTGAAAGAAGTGGTTATGGTTATTATTTGGTTATCAGACATGTGAATGGACTGGAAACAGTTTACGGACACCTTTCAAAGTTTCTGGTTGAAGAGAATGATTTTGTTAAGTCTGGTCAGCCTATAGGACTTGCAGGAAATACTGGACGTTCATTTGGTTCACATCTGCATTTTGAAACACGTTTCTTGGGTAAACCAATCAACCCCAATTTTATTATAGACTTCCCAAATAAAACTGTTCACAAGGATGAGTATCTTGTTACCAATTCAAGTTACAAGAAAACAAATTCCAGCAGCAGATCAGTAATAAGAACATCGGAAGATAGTAATAATTACAAAGAGCCTGAAAATGCTTCCAATAAGTTTGTATCAGGAGAAGTACAGTATCACAGAATACAAAAGGGAGATACATTGGGCGCTATTTCCAAACGTTATGGTACTAGTGTAAGTAAACTATGTACTTTAAACAATATGACTACAAAAACAGTACTGCGTGTAGGTAAATCTATACGAGTCTCATAATAAAATAAAAGGCGTATATGTCTTAAAAAAGGTACAGGATATCAAACTTGTACCTTTTTTTTGTTTATCTTTGTTAGGTTGTTTTACGTTAAAAAATAAATAAAGAGAAATCCAATGAATATAACTAATATTCAGTTCGACGAAGTAGCTGGAATATGTCGCGATATCTTTGCCCGTAAATTACAAGATTATGGAGCCTCTTGGCGAATATTACGACCAACTTCTGTTACAGATCAAATTTTTATCAAGGCAAACAGAATTCGTACACTTGAAACCAAAAAAGAGAAGATGGTTGATGAAGGTATTTTTCCTGAATTCATTGCAATAGTTAATTATGGGATTATCGGACTCATCCAGCTTAAATTAGGATTTGCAGATACTGTTGATATTACAAACGAGAAAGCGCTTGAGTTATATGACGGGTTTCTTGAAAATACTAAACAACTGATGTATGCTAAGAATCATGATTATGATGAAGCATGGCGAAGCATGAGAGTAAGCTCCTACACAGATCTCATCCTTATGAAAATATACCGTACTAAAGAGATTGAGTGCAACGACGGTCAAACGTTGATATCTGAAGGAGTAGATGCAAATTATATGGACATGATAAACTATGCAATTTTTGGATTGATTAAACTTCATTTCCCGGAAGATTGTACCGATTCAAATAAGCAGGTTAATGATCTGCATTGATCGAAAATCAAAATATAAACTAGGAATAATCTATAAGTCAAGATTTTAATCGGGTGAAACAGAAAATTGTTTTAGAAAAAATTATAGTAGAACTGTCCCGAGTGATAGTTGGAGCTACATTTGCATTTTCCGGCTTTGTAAAAGCTGTGGATCCACTTGGTTTCACTTATAAAATGCAAGATTACCTCATCTCTCTTAATCTTGAAGGCCTTTTTTCAATTGCACTCCCGTTAGCTATCATAATGGTAGTTGCAGAGTTCGTTTTAGGAGTGTTTCTTCTTCTAGGGATAAACAGTAAAGTGACTACCAGACTTATAGGGTTATTTATGGTGTTTTTTACTCCACTGACTTTTTGGATTGCTTTAACAAATCCTGTTGCAGATTGTGGTTGTTTTGGTGATGCACTGGTTATTAGTAACTGGGTCTCATTCTATAAAAACATCATACTTTTTGCAGGAATTGCTTTTTTGGTAATTAAATGGAAAAAGATTACTCCACTGTTCTCAGCAAAAAAAGCTATTATTGCTTCTTTTTTTATTATTCTATATGGACTGCTCTTTTCTCTGCACAACACTTATAATCTACCAATTATTGACTTCCGTCCATATAAAATAGGAGCAAATATCCCAGATCAGATGTTTGTTGATCCTGATAAAGCAGATATATACGAGACTATATTCATATATAGTAAGGATGGTGTTGAGAAAGAGTTTAGCGAGTCGGATTACCCATGGAATGATTCATCATGGATTTTTATAGATATGGAAACTCGTTTGGTAAAAGAGGGAATAAAACCAGCGATAGAGGATTTCGCAATTGAATCTTTATATTTGGATGAGTCCGGTGAGTGGAATGTAGGGGGAGATATTACAGATTTAATTCTTTCAGATACCACATATACATTCATCATGGTTTCATATTCACTAGAAAAAATGTCTGAAAGGTATCTTCCCAGGTTTAATGATATTGTAAATTATGCTGATGAAAAAGGGTATCCATTTTATCTTCTTACTGCATCATCAACTAACTCTGTAAAAGAGTGGGAGGCTAAGCATAATACTGGAGTTCAGTTTTGTCATGCCGACGAGAGAACTTTGAAAACAATGATTAGGGCTAACCCCGGATTAATGTTAATAAAAGAGGGTACTGTAATCAATAAATGGGATGATAGCAAAGTGCCATCACCTGAAAATCTGTTAATTAAAAAACCTGATCAGGGAAAAGGGACTGAGTTATTAATATCTATAATCCTCTTTTTCGTACCTTTGTTAATTCTTAAGGTGTCATACAGAAAAAAGTAATTGAAATTAATAATAAATTAATTATATAAACATGAGAAAGAATATAGTAGCAGGAAACTGGAAAATGAACAAAACCCTTCAGGAGGGAATTCAGCTTGCAGAAGAGTTAAACGAAGCACTGAAAGGCAAAACTGTAAATTGCGATGTAATTATTGGTACACCATTTATTCATCTTGCAGGAGTAGCAAATGTAGTTGATACAACAAAAATAGGAGTTGCAGCACAAAACTGTGCAGATAAAGAATCTGGTGCATATACCGGTGAAGTGTCTGCAGCAATGGTCGCTTCAACAGGAGCCAAATATGTTATTTTAGGTCATAGCGAACGCAGAGCATATTATCACGAAACCCCAGAAATACTTAAAGAAAAAGTATTGCTGGCTCTTAAAAACGGTCTTACACCAATATTCTGTATAGGTGAAGTGTTGGAAGAAAGAGAGTCTGAAAAGCATTTCGAAGTAGTGAAATCACAAATCGAAGAATCACTTTTTGATCTTTCAGCTGAAGATTTCGGTAAACTAGTTCTTGCTTACGAACCTGTATGGGCAATTGGAACAGGGAAAACAGCCACTCCTGATCAAGCTCAGGAGATGCATGCATTTATCCGTAAGACAATTGCTGAAAAGTATGGCAACGAAGTTGCTGATAACTGTTCTATACTTTATGGAGGTAGTGCAAATGCAGGCAACGCGAAAGAACTATTCTCAAATCCTGATGTAGATGGAGGTTTAATAGGTGGAGCTTCGCTGGGTGTTGACAAATTCATGCCAATAATTGAAGCTTTTTAATACTTTAAAAGAAATTTATTATACATTTTACCACAGATTCACTATGAGTCTGTGGTATTTATTTATCTTTGTGCGAAGTAATAGAAAAAAAGAATATGAAATATTTCCCAAACCATAGAATTCTTCTTATTGCAATAATTCTTCTATCTGCAGGTGTTAATGCACAAACATCATTACAAAAAAATGAGATTCTTGAAGAGTTGAACAAAGATGTTCAGGGTAAAGGAGATGTTACTGTTTATCAGGATGAGAGTATTTCTCATATACTGGGAAGACCAGTGGGGCCTCCAAGAACTGTATATACAACCGCAGACGGTGCAGTACAGTATTACAAAACAAGAGGTTTTAAAATACAGGCGTTCTCCGGCAATAACCAACGCACATCAAGAGATGAGGCTAACAGGAAGCAGAGCCAAATAAATCAGTTATATCCAGATCTGGAGACAGTGGTCCTTTTTGAATCTCCTTTCTGGAGATTAAGGGTAGGTAATTTTGAAAACCGGGGAGAAGCAGAAGAGGCTTTGCATAAATTAAGAGAATCATTTCCATCATTTGGTAGAGAAATGTATATTGTTGTAGATGAGGTGAAAATACCTGTCAACTAACCTCATAAATGGAATAAAATGTCATCTGAAGAATTAGAAAAAAACAAATCCATTATTTCGGATCACATGAGAGAGATCCTCTCTCTGCTTGGCGAAGATGTTTCTCGCGAGGGACTTATTAAAACCCCGGACAGAGTAGCTAAGGCTATGCAATATCTGACTAAAGGCTATTGGCAGAGCCCTGAAGAGATACTTCGTTCTGCTCAGTTTAAGGAAAACTATCGCCAGATGGTAATTGTGAAGGATATCGACTTCTTTTCAATGTGTGAGCATCATATGCTGCCGTTTTTTGGTAAAGCGCATGTTGCATATATCCCCAATGGTTATGTCACCGGTCTAAGTAAGATAGCACGAGTGGTAGATGTCTTTTCAAGAAGACTGCAGGTGCAGGAGAGATTGACAACGCAGATTAAAGATTGTATTCAAAATACACTTAATCCTATGGGTGTGATGGTTGTTATTGAGGCTAAGCATATGTGTATGCAGATGCGTGGAGTAGAAAAGCAAAATTCAATTACTACTACATCAGACTTCACTGGTATATTCCGTGAGCAAAAAACAAGAGAGGAGTTTGTTAATCTTATTAATAGGAAATAAGTTTGCAGAAATACAGAATAAAATAAACTGATCAATAAGGTAGAGATCTGTTTATAATAATAGCCGGTTATAATCATTAATAACCGGCTATTCTATTAAATTAAACTTACTCTTAATTTCAGTATAGCTTATCTGATTTTTATGGTTTTAAGATTTCTTTGATGCTCTTTTCCTATCGTTTTCATCAAGAAGTATTTTTCTTATTCGCATATGTTTAGGAGTGACTTCAACATACTCATCATCCTTTATATATTCCAGAGCCTCTTCAAGACTAAAGATAACAGGTGGAGCTAATTGTGCTTTATCATCTGAACCGGATGCACGAACGTTGGTAAGTTTTTTTGACTTGGTAACATTAACTACCAGGTCGCCTTCTTTATTTTGTTCTCCTACTACCTGACCGGCATATACATCTGTTTGTGGGTAGATGAAAAAATGACCTCTGTCTTGCAGTTTATCCAATGCATATGCATAAGCATTACCTGATTCTCCAGCAATAATTGAACCGTTTTGTCTTTTTTCAATTTCACCTTTCCAGGGCTGAAATTCAAGGAATCGGTGCGCCATAATAGCCTCACCTGCTGAAAGGGTTAGTACAATATTGTTTAAGCCTATAATCCCTCTCGATGGAATCACAAACTCCATATGCATGCGGTCACCCTTACTTTCCATGGTAAGGAGTTCACCTTTTCGGCGTGTAACAACATCAATAATTTTACTTGAATACTCTTCAGGAAGGTTTATTGTTAACTGTTCCACCGGTTCATGTTTTTCGCCATGTTTCTCTTTGATGATTACCTGGGGCTGACCTACCTGCAGCTCGTAACCTTCACGACGCATTGTTTCTATAAGGACAGAGAGGTGTAGTACACCGCGACCGTAAACTATCCATGAGTCTGAGCTTTCAGTCTCTTCCACTCTCAAAGCAAGGTTTTTGTCAAGTTCACGCATTAATCTTTCATAAATATGTCTTGAAGTTACATATTTACCATCCTGACCAAAAAATGGAGAGTTGTTTATTGTGAATAACATAGACATGGTTGGCTCATCAATAGCAATTGGATCAAGTGGTTCAGGTTTATCTATATCTGTAATTGTATCTCCAATTTCGAATCCTTCAATTCCAATTAATGCACATATATCGCCCGAGTTTACCTCGTTTACTTTTGTACGGCCTAATCCTTCAAAAATATCAAGTTCTTTTATACGTATTCTCTTAATACTACCATCACGTTTGCAAAGTGCATAATCTTTACCATTGAAAATTGTGCCTCTGTGTACTCTGCCTACAGCTATCCTTCCAACATAGTTAGAATAGTCGAGAGATGTAATTAGCATTTGCGGTGTACCCTCCAATACTTTTGGAGCAGGGATATGTTTAACAATAGCATCCAGCAGTGGTATGATATTTTCTGAAGGTTTTTTCCAGTCATCAGACATCCATCCCTGTTTTGCAGAACCATATATCGTAGGGAAATCAAGTTGCTCCTCAGTTGCATCCAGACTAAACATTAAATCGAATACCTCTTCCTGAACCTCTTCAGGACGGCAGTTGGGCTTGTCAACTTTATTAATAACCAATATGGGTTTCAGTCCAATTTCCAAAGCTTTCTGCAACACAAACCTTGTTTGAGGCATTGGTCCTTCAAATGCATCAACAACAAGCAGACAACCATCAGCCATGTTAAGTACACGTTCAACCTCACCTCCAAAATCGGCGTGTCCCGGAGTATCAATTATGTTGATTTTTGTGTCTCCATATTTTATTGAAACGTTTTTGGAAAGTATTGTAATACCACGTTCGCGTTCAAGCTCATTATTATCTAAAATCAGCTCATCTGTTTGCTGGTTTTCTCTGAATAGGTGTCCTGCCAGCAACATTTTATCAACCAGGGTTGTTTTACCATGATCAACGTGTGCGATAATGGCGATATTTCGGATGTCATACATAAAAACAATCTTTTTAGGGTGCAAAGATAGGTTTTTTACACGAGAATCTCTTAAATTTATATATAATATGAAATGTCTATTAATAATTATTATATTACTAACAAACAAAATAGTCAATATAGCTTTAATCTGATTTTAGTAATTCCCTCATTTGAACGTTATAAGAAAAGCATTTTCCACAAATAGATATTATTGATATTGTATAGCTTTTTAATAGGTCAGCACTATCTTATCTTTGCACTGTTTATTAATATTAAAAGTTAATTTATATGCAACCTATTATTAATTCAAGAATTCCGGAATTCAAAGTACAAGCTTACCACAATGGTGAGTTCAAAACAATTACAGATAAGGACACATTAGGTAAATGGTCGGTATTTTTCTTCTATCCAGCCGACTTCACTTTCGTATGCCCTACAGAACTTGTAGACGTTGCAGAAAAGTATGAATACCTGCAATCAATCGGAGTGGAGGTATATTCTGTTAGTACAGACTCTCATTTCACTCATAAGGCATGGCATGATACATCAGAGAGCATAAATAAAATTAAGTATCCTATGCTGGCTGATCATACAGGTGAGTTAAGCCGTGCGTTTGGCGTACTTAACGAAGAAGATTATCTGGCCTACAGAGGAACATTTGTTGCTAATCCTGAGGGTATTGTGAAAGTACTTGAGGTGAATGACGGACCAATTGGACGTAATGCTGCAGAACTCGTACGCAAAATAGAGGCTGCTCAGTTTGTGGCTGAACATAAAGATGAAGTTTGTCCTGCTAAATGGGAAAAAGGTAAGGAAACCCTTAAACCAAGCATTGATCTTGTAGGAAAAATTTAATTTTAAACTCATAATCAAGCCCTCTGATCGATCTTCTATGGCCAGGCCATAAATATTAACAGAGGGCTTTTTATATAAAAAATGAAATAGTTATTATGCTCGACAATTCATTAAAAGAACAATTAAAAGCAATTTTTGCAAATTTAGAATCAGAATATCAATTTGATATATATGCATCTCAGGATCATGAAAGCTATAGTGAACTGGTTGAGCTGCTGGAGGATGTAGTTGCAAGTTCACCAAAGTTTTCTCTGAAAATAAATGAAGGAAACTACATTGCATTCAATCTGCTGAAAAATGGAGAAGAGACAGGTGTGGTCTTCAGAGGTATACCCAATGGTCATGAATTTACTTCACTTCTGTTGGCCGTGCTGAATAGTGATGGCAAAGGGAAAAATCAACCTGACGAATTTATAAGAAAGAGGGTAGAATCATTAAAGGGAAAGATTAATCTTACAACTTATGTTTCACTAACATGTACAAATTGCCCGGATGTTGTACAGGCCCTTAATCTCATGGCAATTATCAATCCTGATATAACACATGAGATGGTTGACGGTGCAATTTATAAGGAGGAGGTTGAATCATTGAAGATTCAGGCTGTACCTGCTGTATATGCTGATGGAGAACTGCTTCATGTGGGCAGGGGTGAATTTGGAACACTATTGACTAAACTTGAAGAGAAGTATGGTGTTGTAGAAAAAGAGACCACTGATTCGGAAATCAGGAGGTTTGATGTTTTAGTTGTAGGTGGAGGTCCTGCAGGCGCTTCTGCGGCAATATACTCTGCACGAAAGGGGCTGAATGTGGCAGTGCTGGCTCAGACAGTAGGAGGACAGGTAAAGGAAACTACTGGAATCGAGAATATGATTTCAGTACCCCAGACAACTGGAGAAAAACTTACTGTTGATCTTAGAAAACATATGGAGGAGTATCCTATCTCGATTCTTGAGCATAGAATTGTTGAGAAAGTTGAGGTAGATGGTAATGAGAAAATTGTACATGTTAAAGGGGGTGAGAGGTTTGCAACTGGTGCTCTTATAATTGCAACTGGTGCTAACTGGAAAAAGCTTAATGTTCCCGGAGAAGCTGATCATATTGGTAAAGGGGTTGCATTCTGTGTGCATTGTGACGGACCGTTTTATAAAGATAAGCATGTAGCTGTTATAGGTGGAGGAAACTCAGGTATTGAGGCTGCAATTGATTTAGCTGCAATATGTTCAAAGGTTACTGTATTTGAGTTTCTTGATGAACTTAAAGCTGATAAGGTGCTACAGGAGAAAGTTGCCTCTTTGCCAAATGTAGAACTGTTTTTAAGCTCTCAAACAATGGAGGTGCTTGGCGATGGTAATAAAGTTAGCGGTTTGAAAGTGAAAGACAGAAAAACTGAAGAGGAGAGGGTTGTAGATGTAGATGGGGTATTTATACAGATAGGGCTAGCCCCAAACAGTTCTGTTTTTAAAGGTGTTGTTAATGTTAACAGATTCGGAGAAATAGAGACAGATTCTCATTGTCGCACTAATGTTCCGGGTATATATGCAGCGGGTGATGTTACAACTGTACCTTACAAGCAGATTATAATCTCCATGGGTGAAGGAGCTAAAGCTGCCCTTACTGCTTTTGATGACAGAATTAGAGGTGTTTTATCTTAAAAGAGCTGTTGCAGTAACAGGAAAATCATATTTTTTATGTAAGTTTGTAACATTAATGCAATAAATTAGTTAAGAGAAAATTGTTACATGAAACTACGTAAAATTCACACTGTTATAGCAACATTCTTTATAGTTTGCTTTACTTCTTTATCTACAATAGATGCAATTGCTCAAAATGTTCCGGTATCTCAAAGTGACAAGATTGTAGAAAATCCTGATATCGTTCCTATGTTTACTGGTGGAACGGCTGAGATGCACCGCTTTATTTCCAATACATTAAGTTACCCGGCAGATGCTGCTGAACGAAATGCACAGGGTTTGGTAGTTTATACATTTGTAGTTGAAAAAGATGGTTCACTCTCCAATTTTAATATAATTCATCGTGCAGATCCTCTCTTGAATGAAGAGGCGTTGCGTATTCTAAAAAATATGCCACCATGGAGACCTGCACGTCATAATGGAGAGATTGTAAGGTCGGAAACTTATGTTCCAATGTATTTTAAACTTAACAAGAATGTTCAGTACTCAACAAGAACTTCAAGTTCTGCTACAGCAAGAGCGTATGCGAAGACCGACCAGTCAATCCTGGAAAATAGTGAGATTTATACGATAGTGGATAAAATGCCGGTGTATGAGTATGGTGAAAAGGAACTGGCTAATTTTATATCATATAACATGCGCTACCCGAAAGAGGCATTACAGCAGGGTATTGAGGGCAGGATATTATGCTCCTTTATAGTGGGCAAGGATGGCTCTATATCAAATATTGAAGTTGTGAGCGGATCAAATGAGGCTCTTAATAATGAAGCTATTCGTGTATTGGGTTTAATGCCTAAATGGACTCCGGGTGAAAATAATGGTGAAAAAGTGAATGTAAAGTGTCTGCTTCCGATAGATTTTACTATTGATGAACAGCCTATTCCACCATTAACCAGCTCCAACTAGGGTGAAATTGAATTGACGCAATTCCTTATTTGAATATATAAAAAGTCTGAATGGAACTTCGGTTTCGTTCAGACTTTTTAGTTTGCTAAGTCTGAATGAAGCATACATAATTTGAAAGTATCCGGGAGGATCATTATTCATTGAGTGAGAAAGATATAGATCTGTACCTTCTGTTGAAGTGTCTTTATAAAGAGCAATTGTATGTGGTGTACTGTGATATTCAATCTCAAGAATTAAATTCAGATAGTCACCTTCAACCCACACACTTATAATTTTTAATGGGTCATTTTTATAATTCTCGGGATAGCCTTCAAAAAGCACATCACCTGAGAATACTGGTGTAATATTTTTAATTTCTATTTTATCACCATTCAAGGGTGTCCAGTATAAAATAACCCTGTCGCCATCACTACCGTGAAAATCTTTAACTTCAATCGGTGATAGTACTTTACCATTATCTAATTTGAAACGGTAGGTGTCACCCTGTTTAATCACTGTGGCGAACTCGGCAAGAAAATCATCCATTCTTTCAGGCTTTTTATCGCAACCTTGAATAAGGGTAAGAGATAATATAACCAGAAGAGTGAATGCTATCTGCTTCATTAAAGATATTATTTTATGTTTAAGTTATTTTTTACTGTATTTCCATACATCTCGATAATCTTTCTGCGAAGAAAATCCAAGTCTTTATTTGGTATGTCGATCTTTTCAACCTGCGAATTAATATAACTGATGAAGTTTTGTTTCTCCTCTTTATTGTATTCAGAAGAAAACTTTTCAGTACCGGTCATCAAATCATATGCTATATAGTTTATAGGATAAAATGTGTAGTTTCTGAATATTTCTCTGTCTATTATCTCTGCAACTTTATCAAGCATCTCATTTCTTCCGGTGTCTGATGGGATTTCACTTAAAAAAGAATTAATACATTTACCTAGCCGGAAATGCACCCTGCCTTTATATCCTGTTATACCGGTATACATATTCTCAATGTCATCGGCCTGACTTTTTTTATACTCTGCGTTATCTCGCTTAAGCTGATACTCCTTTGCTTTTAGAAAATCGCAAGGGTCATATTCATATGAAATTGAGAGAGGTATAATATTAAGTTCTTTTATAGTATTCAACGGATCTGAGCTGTCATGTAGTGTTAGCATCTTCAACAGACTTGTTTGTGTTCTGTCGTCAGAATCCTTAGCGCGTCCCTCTCTTTGAGCCAACCAGATTGATTGTTTCCTGTTTCTTATTGTGTCGTGGATATAATCTGACAGATGTTTTGAAACTATAAGCATCTGTCTCACAGAAACTCCTCTCTTTACAATGAAACTTTTATTTAAGCGAACCAGTTTCTCAATCCATGGATAGATAAGCAGGTTGTCGCCAATCGCTATTTCGGTAGTCTCTTTATTCTGATCAAAAAGGAGAATATTGAAGAATGCGGCATCCAGTACTATATCACGATGGTTTGAAATGAAAAGATTACTTTCGTTTTCATTTATATTTTCCCATCCATATCCGTTCATCTCCTTTGTGGTCTTCTCGATAAACCGATTCATTGTAGGATAAATGACCCTTTTCTGGAAGTCAAATTTTGTTTTGCAACTTGATAGCAGAGAAGCGAATTGCTCCCATGTATATGGTTTTACTATCTGCTCTGCAGCCTTTTTGAATCTTTCATCAACTAAAAGCTGAGCTATTGCTTCTGCCACTTCGTTATCATTCAGAGGCCTAATATCATCAAACTGATTATCTGAAATGTTCATAATGCTGATTTTTTTAGTGTGATGGAGTGCTGTTTATTTTATTGATTTCTGTTTCAATAATTTCTGTCATTACATTCTTCATCTCTAAGCCTGCAGCTTTAACCTGTTGGGGTATAAAACTTGTAGTTGTCATTCCCGGGGTGGTATTTACCTCCAGTAAAACCGGTGATTCTTCTCTGATTATATAGTCAGCTCTTATAATTCCTTTAGCTCCGATTAACTTATAAATCTGCTTTGTCAGTGACTGTATCTTATGAGTTAGTTCTTCTGATATGCGGGCGGGTGTAATCTCTTCCACCTCTCCCAGATATTTTGCGCTATAGTCAAAAAACTCATTTTGGGTGACCACTTCTGTTAATGGCAATACGGTTAAACCTTTTTCTGTTTCGAAGCATCCACAGGTAACTTCTACGCCTTTCACAAAACTCTCAATAATCACTTCAGGAGCCTCTATGAATGATTCATTGATCGCCTCCATCATTTTAGCTGCATCCTTTACTTTATTGGTTGCAAAGCTTGATCCACCCACGTTAGGTTTAACGAAAACAGGTAGTCCCAATTGAGCTTCAATCGCCTCAATATCAATATTGTCACCTTTTCGTAATAATATAGAGTCGGCCACCTTGATGCCAAAATTCTTGAGGAAGTTGTTTGATGTATATTTGTTGAAAGTAATTGCAGATGCAAGTACACCACAGTTGGAGTAGGGTATACCAAGCATGTCGAAATAGCCTTGCAGCAGTCCATCTTCTCCGGGGGTGCCGTGAATTGTGTTGTATACGAAATCGAAAACTATCTTTTCTTCGTTTGCAACAAAACTAAAATCGTTCTTGTCAACTGGGATAAAATCATTATTATACTCTACCATCCAGCTTTCACGGTCGATTCTTACCTTGTAGATATTATATCTGTCCTTATCAATGAAAGAGCTGATTCCTTCAGCACTCTTCTCTGAGACAACCTTTTCACTTGAATATCCACCCCAGACAACAGCAATATTTTTATTCATATACTTTTATAAATTGAGCTAATAGGATACCTTGTCTAATTTTTTTCAAGTCTCTGTTTTAACCTTCGAAATCTCTTGAAGATGTATAAATCCTCCACTTTTCAATCACTGCTTGCATATCGTCGGGCAGTTCACTCTTAAAATTTAATTCCTCACGTGTAGAGGGGTGTATAAATCCAAGAGTTTGTGCATGCAAACATTGTCTTGGACAAATTTCGAAGCAATTATATATAAATTGTTTGTATTTTGCAAAGCGTGTGCCACGAAGTATTTCGTTTCCACCATATCTTTCGTCATTAAACAGTGTGTGTCCCAGGTGTTTCATGTGAACACGTATCTGGTGGGTGCGACCAGTGTCTAGTTTACACTCTACTAAAGTTACATAGCCAAATCGCTCAAGTACACGATAATGTGTTATGGCTGTTTTGCCTTGATCTCCATCAGGAAATACTTTCATGAGCATACGGTCTTTGGGGTCGCGACCAATATTTCCCTCTATTGTACCACTGTCTTCGGCTATATTTCCCCAGACAAGTGCAGTATAGAGTCGCTTTGTCTCTTTCCGGAAGAATTGTCTCGATAAGTCAGTTTTTGCATCTGGAGTTTTGGCTATTAGCAGTAAGCCCGATGTATCTTTGTCAATTCTGTGTACTAATCCCAGCCTGGGATCATCAACATCTTTGATGTTTTTATATCCAAGATGATATGCCAGTGCATTAACTAGTGTGCCTGTGTAATTTCCGTGACCTGGATGTACAACCAATCCTGGTGGTTTATTAACCACTATCAGATAGTCATCTTCATATACTATATTAAGAGGAATATTTTCAGGTATGATCTCCAGTTCACGTTTGGGAAAGTCAAGAACAAGAGTAATTACATCCAGTGGTTTTACTTTATAGTTAGATTTTACAGGAATGCCGTTTACGAGAATTGAATTGGCTTCGGCAGCCTGTTGTATGCGATTTCTAGATGCACCTTCTATGCGAACAGATAAAAATTTATCTACTCTGAGCAGTCCTTGCCCTTTGTCGGCAACGAATCTATAATGTTCATATTTTTGATTTTGTTCGACGGAGTCTTCAATAATTTCATCTTCATCCTCCGCCAAAAAATCGATGCTGTTATAATCGTTTTCTGTCACAAAGTACCGTATTAGAAAAATGAATCGTCGAATATACCTTCACCTGAGGATTGATTTCCTGTGTCAATATCTGATATTCCTGGAGCAATAATTATCTCATCGTTTACACCTAATGAGTCAGCAAGAGTGCTACTGCTTACAACCAGATTTAAAGGCGATCCTGCTGGGATTTTCTCATCAGGTAATAGTGCCCGGCCTCGATATTCAACTGCCATAACCAGTCCTGAATATTCCGATGGCACTTCTTGTATTGAAATCTGAGTGAAACCTAAAGAGTTGAGTAGAGCAACAGCCTGACGGGTAGAGTAGTCCACCAGCCCCGGTACCGCTATTTGCTGAGGATTCTTTGAGTATACTGTAACATATATAGAACGACCCTCTTTTACCTTATTGTCTGCTTTTGGAGTTTGATCCAATATGGCTCCGGGAACCGCATCACGGTTGTAAACGGAATCTACAATCTCGGCATGAAGGCCTTTTGCTTTTAGAATAATGTTTGCCTCTTCTATCTGTAAACCCTCTAATCGGGGCACTACAACATTATGTCCATGTCTGGTGTAGAAATTAAGTAATAATAATGCGATCACAACTAGAATTATTCCGGTTATGATCATAACTAATATATTTTTTAAAATATTATTACCGAAAATTGGTCTGTCAGCATTTTTTTTGCTCATAACTACAGCGTTAGTATTTGCGTAAACGATTTGCTTTACAAAAGTACTAAAAAAATGATAGCAGAGGAAGAACATACAAAAAAACAGAAATGCGGATATACCGAATTCCTGTTTCTTCCGCAAATCTGTTAAGATATATTGCGGGTATAGTTCTTTCTCCGACTCCGACTGTTACAGTTACGGAATAATTAATATTCGTCGGATACAGTTAATCTTGCTCTACCTTTTGCACGACGTGAGGCAAGTACTTTTCTACCGTTCTTTGTAGCCATTCTGGTGCGGAAACCATGTTTATTTTTTCTCTTTCTGTTTGACGGCTGGAATGTTCTTTTCATTTGACTATATTATTATTTACTTTTCAAATTCTATTGATCCGTTTAATTCAAATCCATTACGGGGTGCAAAAATAGATAAAATATTTAAAAGTACCAATTTTATTAAACGGAAAAAGTATTGTAATTGATATCCCGAATTAATATATAATATTACATTGCTATTATCTTCTTCTTACATTCTTCTTATATTCTTCTTATATTCTTCTTTTATGACTAAGTATTGTAAGGGAAATAAAATAATATTCAAAGAGGTTTGTGAAAACTATTTATCTGCACTATATTTGCGATTACACATTAATATATTGCATAGGCACTTCAAAAGTTGTTTTTTTTAATTTGATTCGAAAAAAATAAAGAAAAATTGCAGGAAAGTTTTGCAGTTTAAAAAAAACGCTCTATATTTGCACCCGCAATTTGAGCCTCGGCTATCAGATTAAAAAGGTTAACGCCTACAATGGCCCATTCGTCTATCGGTTAGGACGCAAGATTTTCATTCTTGAAAGAGGAGTTCGATTCTCCTATGGGCTACTAATAAAAAAGAAATAAAGTCAACGAAATGGCAAATCATAAATCATCAGAAAAAAGAATCAGACAAGCAAAAGCTTTGCGACTAAGAAACAGATATGTTTCACGCACAACTAGAAATAAAGTTCGTAAATTCCGTTCTACTGATTCTAAAGAGGAAGCACAAAAGATGTATCCTGAGGTTTGTTCAATGTTAGACAAGCTGGCTAAGAAAAATGTTATACATCAGAATAAAGCAAACAATCTGAAGTCTAAATTAGCTGCTCATATGAATCAGTTGAGTTAATTAAGACTTAAATGTCAAACTACATATACAGAAAGCCGATCATTTTGTTCGGCTTTTTTGTTTTTTATGAATAAGATGTATTATAATTAATCATTTAAAAAGATATATAAGAAATGGTTAGACATATAGTTTTATTTAAACTTGCTGATGAGGCCGAAGGTAGGTCGAAAGCAGAGAATGCTCTTATAATAAAAGAGAGACTTGAGGAGTTGAAAAACACTATCCCTGTAATAAGAAAGATCGAAGTGAAGATAAATCTTTCAGAAGCGTCTGCAGATAATCATGATGTAATTCTGGAGAGTGAATTTGATACCCTGGAGGATGTAAGAACTTATGCTGTTCACCCGGAGCATATAAAGGTGGGTGAATTCATTGCAAAGGTTAGAACATCAAGAGCTGCAATTGATTACGAGTTCTGACATTGATTGTTTAAAGTACATGTAAGAGTGGGCTATTTGCTCGCTCTTTTTTTGTAAACTGACTATGTAAATCGGCCGTAAAAAAGCAAAAAAGGGTTGGTGAAGAGGCGATTTTTTCGTATATTTGCTCTGTTTAAATTGCAATTATTACTTGATTGTAATAGCCTAATTTTAAGAAAGATTTAATTAATCATATAACATGTCAGAAGAAGAAAGAAAATCAGCAAGCGTTGACTATTCCGCTCAAAATATTCAGGTTCTTGAAGGTCTTGAGGCAGTACGTAAACGCCCTGCAATGTATATAGGAGATGTAAGTGAAAAAGGTTTGCATCATTTGGTAAACGAGGTTGTAGATAACTCTATTGATGAGGCGCTTGCAGGATATTGTGATGAGATTGATGTAGTAATCAACGAAGATAATTCAATTACAGTTATAGATAATGGTCGCGGTATTCCTGTAGATTACCACGAGAAAGAGAAGAAGTCTGCACTTGAAGTGGTACTGACTGTTCTTCATGCAGGTGGTAAATTTGATAAGGGAACTTATAAAGTTTCAGGAGGACTTCATGGTGTTGGTGTATCTTGTGTTAATGCTTTATCGGTTTATCTAAAAGCAGAAATTCACAGAAATGGCAAGATTTATGTTCAGGAGTACTCAAAAGGTAAACCTTTTGCAGACGTGAAAATTATTGGAGAGACCAATAAGACTGGTACAATTATCACTTTTAAACCGGATGATTCTATTTTTACAGTACTTGAATACAGATATGATATTCTAGCTACAAGATTGCGTGAACTAGCATATCTGAACTCGGGTATCACTATGACACTGACAGATAAAAGAGTGCAGGGTGAGGACGGCAAATATAAAAGTGAACGTTTTTATTCAGAAACTGGACTTGAAGAGTTTGTACGATATATCGATAAAAATAAAGATTCAATTATCCAGGATCCTATTCATATTGTTACTGAGAAGAATGGTATACCCATAGAAATAGCATTATCGTATAATGATACTTATAACGAGAATATTTTCTCTTATGTAAATAATATAAATACTATTGAGGGAGGTACTCATCTTACTGGTTTCAGACGTGGGCTTTCTCGTACTTTAAAGAAGTATGCCGAAGATTCGAAAATGCTTGATAAGGTGAAGGTAGAAATTAGTGGTGATGACTTTAGAGAGGGTATCACTGCTGTTTTGTCTGTTAAGGTTGCTGAACCTCAGTTTGAGGGACAGACTAAAACCAAGCTGGGTAACTCTGAAGTAATGGGAGCAGTGGATCAGGCTACGGGAGAGGCTTTGAAATACTATCTAGAAGAGCACCCTAAAGAGGCAAAGGTGATTGTGGAAAAGGTTATTCTTGCCGCAACAGCTCGCCAGGCAGCCCGAAAAGCAAGGGAGATGGTGCAGCGCAAATCGCCTCTGTCTGGTGGAGGCTTACCGGGGAAACTTGCAGATTGTACTAGTAAAGATCCAAAGCTTAGTGAGATTTTCCTTGTGGAGGGAGATTCTGCGGGAGGTACTGCAAAACAGGGACGCGACCGTATGTTTCAGGCTATTTTACCTCTCCGTGGTAAGATTCTTAATGTTGAAAAAGCAATGCCTCATAAAGTTCTTGAGAGTGAGGAAATTAAAAATATATATACTGCTCTTGGGGTTTCTATAGGTACTGAAGAAGATTCAAAAGAACTAAATATTGAGAAACTTAGATATCATAAGATAGTATTAATGACTGACGCTGATGTAGATGGTAGTCATATTGATACTCTTATTCTTACTTTCTTCTTCCGTTATATGCGTCCATTAATTGAGAAAGGTTATGTGTATATTGCAACTCCACCTCTTTACCTATGTAAAAAAGGGAAAATAGAGGAGTATTGTTATAATGAGCGTCAGAGACAGGATTTTATTAATAAATATGGTGACGGTAACGAGAATGCAATCACAACACAAAGATATAAAGGTCTTGGTGAAATGAACGCTGAACAATTGTGGTCTACAACCATGGATCCTGAAAGACGTACTCTTAAACAGGTTACAATTGAGAATGCTGCTGATGCAGATATTATCTTTACAATGCTGATGGGTGAGGAGGTAGGACCAAGAAGAGAGTTTATTGAAGAAAATGCACGACTTGCAAATATTGATGCTTAGTCATTAACTATTGAAATTATGCTTCGACCAGCTCCACTAAAGCTAAATGACAAGGTTGTTATCATTTCTCCATCAGGGAAAATTGATGAATCCTTCGCGAAGGATGCTGCATCAATAATGGATAGCTGGGGTGTAAAAACCGAGATTGGCAGATATGCTCTTAGTGAAAATGGCAGGTTTAGTGGTTCGGTCGAAGAACGTCTTTATGATCTTCAAAGTGCTTTAGATAATCCTTTAATCAAACTGATTCTTTGTTCCAGAGGAGGATATGGAGTTATTCACCTTTTAGATAAATTGGATTTTTCTTCAATTAGAAAACATCCTAAGTGGGTAATTGGTTATAGTGATATAACAGCACTGCATTCTGCTCTTCAAAAAAATGGTATCATTTCAATACATGGCCCTATGGCTAAACATTTTTCAGAAGAAGGCGAAGAGGATTTATCTGTCAGATATACTAAAAGTATACTTTTTGGTCAACCGGTCGCATATGAAATCCCTACTGAGGGATACGATATCATAAACAGAAAAGGTAGGGCTATGGGTAAACTTTTTGGCGGTAATCTATCTGTATTTTGTGGTTTGCTGGGCTCGAAATATATAAGGATACCTCATAGAGGTATTCTTTTTATTGAAGATATTGGTGAAGTTCCTTACAGAGTGGACAGAATGATTTACCAATTGAAAATCTCTGGTATGTTTTCAAAGATTAGTGGATTAATTGTTGGTAAGTTCACGGATTATGAGGAGGATGATTTAATGTATGCTTCACTTTATGAATCTATAAGAAATGTTGTTGAAGACTATGAGTTTCCTGTATGTTTTAATTTTCCAGTAGGGCATGTTAAACATAATTTGCCGTTATTGATGGGAGAAAAAGCAGAACTGATAGTTGGAGATGATAAGATATTGTTTAAACAAAATAAAGGTCAGTCTTTTGATTGATATTTTAATTTTACTCATATAATAACTGTCACAAATAATAGTGAAAAATGCAGATAAGTACTGAATTAATGTTGCTTGTAGGGTCCGTGCTTTTTTTTATAAGTATGCTGGTTGGAAAAGCGGGATCTAAATACGGAGTGCCTGTCCTTTTACTATTCCTTATAGTTGGTATGGTCTTTGGTTCAGACGGTTTCGGCCTGCAGTTCGAAAATGTTCAGGTAGCACAAACTATCAGTTCGATTTGTCTTTGTATTATTCTTTTTTCGGGTGGACTTGATACCAAATTTCAGGAAATTAGACCAATTATAGGGCCAGGAGTTGTACTTGCAACTATTGGCGTTCTATTAACAGCATTGCTTACAGGTGTATTTATATACATGTTATCTGGTTTAATGTTTCCTGCACTGGGTGTTAGCCTGGTGACTGCTTTTCTCCTTGCATCTATATTTTCATCCACTGATTCTGCTTCTGTATTTGGCATATTAAGATCTAAAGGTTTGGTTCTGAAGAATAACCTTAGACCGTTGCTTGAGCTGGAGAGTGGTAGTAACGACCCAATGGCTTTTATGCTTACACTCATGTTTATGCAGATTATACAGTCTGGAGATAATCCAAATTATTTAGTGGTTATACTCATGGTAATTGTACAACTGGCTGTTGGGTTTGTTCTTGGGTATCTTTTTGGCAAGGGGGCAGTTAGAATTATTAATCGTATCCGAATGGAGAATGTGGCTCTTTATCCGATACTACTCTTAACACTGGGAATATTTATATATGCTGCTACATATTATCTGCAAGGTAACGGTTACCTTGCAGTATATATTGCCGGACTAGTTATTGGTAATTCGAAGTTCACTCATAAACGTACTTCAATGAAATTCATGGATGGATTTGCCTGGATGAGTCAGATTCTATTGTTCTTAACTTTAGGATTACTGGTGAATCCGAGTGAATTGATTAACGTGGCTGTTCCTGCTCTGATTGTTTCAGCTTTCCTGATTTTATTTGGTCGTCCGATTGTAGTTTTTCTGACTCTATTACCATTCAGAAAGATTGGTGTTAAAGACAAATTTTATGTCTCATGGGTAGGTTTAAGGGGGGCTGTACCAATAATTTTTGCTATTCTTCCTCTGGCAGCTGGTGATATACCTCACGCAAGATGGATATTTAATATGGTTTTTGTGATAACCATTGTGTCATTGCTTATTCAAGGAACTTCATTGCCGGCAGTAGCAAGATGGTTGGGATTGTCGGAAAAACCTCCTAAATATAAGCAATTTGAGGATTTTGATGTAGAGTTTGCAGAAGAAATTAAATCTGCAATGACTGAGATACATATCTCTGAAGAGACTCTTAATTATGGCAAGAATCTTATTGAACTTCCATTACCAGATAAAACGCTAGTGGTAATGGTTAAAAGAGGGGAACAGTATTTTGTTCCAACAGGGCAGACAGAGTTACTTGCCGGAGACAAACTCCTTGTTATTTCTGATGACGAGGATGCTCTGAAGGAGACTTATAATAATATTGGAATATCAGACTATTCCTATCAAAGAAATATTTAATAAAATGAGACATCTAAGGATATTTTCTCTTGTGCTGTTATTATTTTTGGGATTAATGTTTACAATTTCATGTAATTCATGTCAGTCTCGAAAAAAAATAGTGATGTCAGAACCATACACTCAGGTTTCTCCACAATTCAATGCAGACTCAGCATATGTTTTTATCGAAAAGCAGGTGGCATTCGGATCTCGTGTACCGGGAACTAAAGCCCATGAACTGTGTGGAGATTATCTTGTAACTAAATTACAAGAGTTTGGGGCAGAAGTGATTGAGCAGAACGCTGATGTTACTCACTACAATGGACAAAATTTCACTTTACGCAATATTATCGGAAGTTATTATCCTGAAGAGGAGAAAAGAATACTTTTATTTGCTCATTGGGATTCACGACCTTTTGCAGATGAAGAAAGTGATCCGGATAAAATTAATCAGCCTATTTTAGGTGCTGATGATGGTGCAAGTGGGGTAGGTGTGATTCTCGAAATTGCACGACAGCTTCAGCAGAATACTTTAAATAGTGGAATTGGTATTGATATTATATTCTTTGATTTGGAGGATTGGGGACAACCTTCGAATAGTTCAGAATGGGTGCAGGGTGATTGGTGGTGTATAGGGTCGAAATATTGGTCTGAACAGCCTCATATTGATAACTATAAAGCAAATTATGGAATTCTGCTGGATATGGTTGGAAGTGTAAATGCTACTTTTTTAAGAGAGGGTTATTCACTTCAGTATGCTTCAAATATTGTTGATAAAATATGGAGCACAGCAGCAAAACTTGGTTATACAAACTATTTTCTTTCACAGAGAGGAGGGTATATAACTGACGATCACCTGCCTGTGAATCAGCATCACAGAGCTCCAAGTGCAAATATTATAAATCTTAAGAGGGATACAAGAACTGGTTTTGTACCTCATTGGCATACTCTGAATGATGATATGCGTAATATAGATAAAAATACATTGAAAGCGGTTGGACAAACCGTTATGGAAGTGATTTATACAGAAAAGTTATAATGCAGACAATTAACGAAATACAACAAGAAATTATTGATGAGTTCAGTATCTATGATGATTGGATGGATAAATATGCATATATCATAGAACAAGGTAACGCGATGCATCCATTAGAAGAAAAATATAAGATTCCTGAAAATATAATTAAAGGCTGTCAAAGTAGGGTTTGGCTTCAGACAGATTACCGTAATGGGAGACTGTTTTTTGAAGCCGAAAGTGATGCAATTATAGTTAAAGGTTTGCTTGCTTTGGTGTTACGTATTTTCAATGGACGTACTCCTGATGAAATTATTGGTACTGATCTTCGCTTCATGAAAGAGATAGGATTGACTGAACATCTATCTCCTACTAGGTCTAATGGTCTATTGTCAGTTATAAAACAGATACGCTATTACGCAATTGCATATAAATCTAAAGAGGAGAAGAATTGATAATAGCTTTCATGTAGTATGGTTCATTTAATCTATTCTGTTTATAATTAATTAGAGCTGTATTGGATCTTTAGCCCCCGTTACTGCTTAACTCTTTCGATCTGTTTCTTGCTGCATCAAGAACTCCCTCGAAATGCTTTCCAATATCGTGGGATTGAAAATATTCCAAACCAGCTTGTGTAGTACCACCCTTACTTGTAATGTTTTTTATAAGGTCTTCTATGCTATAGTCCTTCTGATTCTGCATAAAGTAGAGGGTTGTTCCTCTTGTTAATTCAAGAAGTAATTCATCAAGAAGTGATCCGGGAAGATCAAACTCCTGTATTTTATTTTTAAAAGTTTTTATAAAAGCCAAAATAAATGCCGGGCCGCTTCCAAAAACAGAGGTGAACAGGTCAAATCCGTCTTCTTCAAGCTTAACTACTTTTCCAAGTTTTCCTAATAGATTAAATATTCTTTCTGATTTTTCACTATCAGGTTTGTTGGATCTGAACGCAGTAACAGATGCTTTAAATGCCATTGCCAGATTAGGCATTATACGAATAATAGTGGTTTTATTACCCAAGTACCTCTCAATATATGCTATACTCTTTCCGGCAACAGGAGAAATAATTGTTTTTTCTGAAAGATCACTTTTCTTTAATTGTTCTAATACACCCGCTAGATCTTGAGGTTTAACAGCAAGCCATATAACATCAGCGTATAATACAAGTGACTCCATATCTTGAAAATAATGCAAGTCAACATTTTTTCTATTTCTGGCATAATAAGCAAACTCGATACTTCTATCTTCTTTTAAACCTTGATAAACCGCATTGGCGAGATTACCATATCCTATAAACCCTTGTTTCATTTCTTAACTTTTTCTGTTTTGAATCTAGTAAAAGGAATTTCATTGTGAAGAGCTTTAATTATATAGTTAGCACGCTGACCATTTACAATCCACATTTCTACACTATTAGTCATACAGATTTCTGCAGCATGTATTTTTGAAGACATACCTCCTGTACCAAGTGTAGATTCTTTCTCTTCAATAAAATTCATAATAGATTCAAGATCCGTTACTTCTGCAATTAATTTAGCATCTGAATGAAGATGGGGATTTTGATTAAATATCCCATCAATATCTGAAACTAATACAAGTAGATTTGCATCAATTATTGTTGCTACCAATGCAGAGAGCTTGTCGTTATCACCAAGCATTATTTCTTCTATAGAAACGGTATCATTCTCATTTACAATTGGTATATAATCTACTTGCCATAGTCTGTTTATTGTATTCCTGGTATTTTCAATTGCAACAGGGTTTTCAAAATCACGGTAGGTAAGTAAAATCTGGGCAATATTTAATCCAAAAGTACGAAAAATGCCGTCATATAGCTCCATTAGTTTAGTCTGTCCAATTGCAGCCATAGCCTGTTTGGAATCCACTCTCTTCTGATAACCGCTAATTTCTACGAATTGACGTGCAGTGGCAATTGCACCCGAAGATACAATTACAATTTCGTAATCTTTTTTTAGTTCTACGATTTGTCTGGCTAGACTCTCAATTACTGCAAATGATATTCTATTAGTTCCGGCAGTTAATGTGGAAGTACCTATTTTAATTATAAGTTTTTTTTTCATGAAATTATTCTCTTATATGACCTTCACCATATACAAACCATTTATTAGTAACAAGTTCCTGAGATCCAAGTGGTCCCCTAAAGTGAAGTTTTTGAGTACTAATTGCAATTTCAGCTCCTACACCAAACTGACCTCCATCTGTAAAACGTGAAGATGCATTGTGATAAACTGCTGCACAATCAACCTCTTGCATGAACTTATAAGCATTTTCCTGGTTATTCGTTGCAATTACAGCAGTATGTCCTCCTGAATATTGGTTAATCATTTCAATTGCCTCTTTAAGATCATCCACTAGTGATACATATAGTTTAGGTGCAAGATACTCTTCACAGAGAGTTGCAACATCATTCTCCTCTTTTATCTCATTACATATTTTTGTAATCTCACTGTTTCCCCATACGTCTATACCATTTTCCTTAAGATTTTTTACCAAGAATTTGATTCTCTCCTGAATATTGTTCATGCTTCTGTGTATAAGTACCTTATCTATCGCATTACATACACTGATACGTTTCTTTCCATTGATAACGAGTTGTGTAGCCATCTCAAAATCAACATTGTCATCTATAAAAAGGAAATTATTTCCTCTGCCGCTTACTATGACAGGTACTGATGAATTGTTCAATACAAATTGAATCAATCGTTCTCCTCCACGGGGAATTATCAGATCCACTTTTCTTGTATTCTCTTTGATCAACTTCTGAGTTTCTGAATGAGAGAGGTTCAAATATTCAACATAGTTTTTATCCACATTATTATCAGAGAGAGCTTTTTGCCACAATTCAGTCAGAAGAGTATTTGTATTTAATGACTCTTTTCCACCCTTCAGCAAAATTTTATTTCCTGCTTTAAATGCCGTTGCCGCAGCTTCAATAGTAACATCTGGTCTAGACTCATATATTATTAGTATTGTGCCAAATGGAACTGTTTTATTAACAATATGCAAGCCATCTTTACGAGTGAAGTTATACAACTCTTTCCCTTCAGGATCATCCTGTGCAGCAACTTCTTCAAGAGACTTAATCATATCTCCAATCTTTTTCTTATCCACTTTCAGACGATCTTTCATTGATTCATCCATTTCCGGGAAAGTTTCAATATCTAAGTTGTTGGCATCAATTATTGCTTGTTCTTTTTCTTTTATCAGTTCGGACAATTTTGACAATACACTATTCTTTATAATTATATCCATAATTTCTAAAAAAAATATTCAGGCATACACATTAATTAATATAATATGAATAAAACAATTGTAAAGTCATATAATATTATAAAGTATACACATCACTTCAGAAGTTAATTTAATATACTGGAGCTATATGTATACAATTGAAACAAAAACAGTGTCAAAGATAGCAAATTATTCGTAATACGATATTTAATATTACTAATATTAGATTTGGCTCTTATTTTTGTTGCAATTTCAGTTTTAATTTTGAAATAAGATGAGAATACAAAGCCCCTATACTTTATATAACTGCTAAAGGAATAGTTTTATACCGCTATAAAAGTGCCTAGGTAATCCGGGATAATAGTACCTTGGTTCAGCATTTCCAAAAGCCACAGCATTCACAGTAAGCATTGGAGAATAGTGTGCATTAGTTATATTATTTATACCCGTGAAAAGTTCTATATTATAATTAGTTGATACAGAAAAGCTATATGAACTCCTTATATTCGCTATAAAATAGCCTTCATTAATTAAAGAGTTGGCATCATCCATATACTGCTCTCCAACATATTGAAGCTGTGTATCAATATTTAACCTTGTAAAAGGTTGCCAAAGAATATTTGCGTGAGCAATCTGTGCAGGAATTCCCGGGAGCTTATTTCCATCAAATTTTTGATCATTATCAGTAAAATCAACAAACTTATTAATCGACCATGTATAATTTGCATTAAGATTTAGTGTGCCAGGGAATGAAGATAGCCTGAGTATTTTCTGTTTTATTAAGAATTCAAAACCATTATGGCTTGTTTTTCCTGCATTAATTCCGGTGAATATATCTTCCGATAAACGTTTTGTAACAAGCAGATTATTCAGATTGATATAATAAACAGATGCTTCAATTGTAGTAGCTCTTCTAAATAGATTAAGTCTAAAACCCATTTCGTACTGAACTCCCTGTTCAGGTTTCAATTCCTTATTTATGTCACCCTCAGGAAGGAGTGTCTCTTCTGGAGAAGGCATAGAGAAACCATGTCCAACAGAGCCATAAAAAGCCAAAAGCTCAGATGGTGCATAATTAATACCTAATCTGGGAGAGAAAATAAGAGGGAAACTACGTTCTCCAGATTGATCGCCATTGCTAAGGAATTGATCGCGAAGTAAATAGTTAACCTTGTTTACAGCACCACCAAGAGAAATATTCCACTCGGATGCAGGACGCCAATAGATCATACTAAATAAATTATAATGATCTCTTGACTCTCTATTTTTATTTATCATTTCATTTTCCAGATCCATTTTCCACCTATATACATCTTTGACCCATTCAAATCCTATCATAGCATCCCATTGATTATTGTGATATGATAGCCTATTGCTTATTCCACCACCTGAAGTGCCATCATCAAGGTTGTTAAATGGTCGTCTCTCATAACTATCCGCCCATCTGCCAAATACATTCAATTTATTTGTCCATTTATCAGAAAACAGATTAGTTAAAGTAACCCCTGCTATAGCTCGCTGATACTTTTTATATCCCTCAATTGCACTCCAGTTAGCTGCTGCAGCTTTAGGATTGCTTTCATAAAGAGACTTACCTACAGAGCTCGGTATCTGAGCATTCAGATCAATCAGCATAAGAGTATACTCCAATGAATAATCTTTTTGTTCCCATTCACCTGAAGAAATAAAAGAGGTACGTCTATAGCGATTGTTTTCACGATACCCATCACTATTCACATGAGAAATAGTACCCCATAGATTTAAATTTTGATTGATATAATTGCCTGAAGCGGCAGCTTTTATAGTATTGAAACTCCCATACTGTATAAGCGCTGCAGCACCCTCCTTGGTTGATCTAGGAGTATACAGGATTATATTACCTCCAAGACCTGAGCCGTAAGTTGCAGAGGCAGGTCCTTTAATCACTTCCATCCTACCAATTCCCATTAGATCAATATCCTCAGGTGTAGAAATACCATCAGAAGATGTTATAGGTATATCATTCAAGTACGATTTAATACGATTTGTATTATATGGAGTTCTGCTACCAACACCTCTAATTATAACTCTACTGGTGGAATATGTACCACTATGCATATATATGCCAGGTATTGAATGTAAAGTATGAGCAAAATTATTACCATCAGTTATCTGTATCTCCTCACCTGTTAGAACTGATACAGATCCGGGGACATGAAGTTGTAACGTGCTTATCTGAAATGCGTTGACAATAATCTCATTCAGATAAATTGTTGAATCTAGGTCATTATCTATTTCCTGAGAAAAGGAATTTAATGTAAAGAGACTTGTTACTATAAGTAATACTTCTTTTAATATTTTCATTATCAAGTATTATAATGAATACTTACCCTGCTATACTTTATCACGCAAAACCTCAATTAATACCATAGCCTGATTCTTTTCCCTATCTTTTGCCGAGAAAAGCAGAGTTATTACTTTTTTCTCTTTCTCAAGCTTAAGTAGCTGATCAATAAGTTCTTTTTTGTTAACCAGTTCATCTTTATATCGCTGTTGAAATTCCATCCACTTATCAGGATCATGATGAAACCATTTTCTTAACTCTGTTGAGGGAGCAATTTCTTTCATCCATAGATCGACTTTAGCATCCTCTTTTGAAAACCCCCTCGGCCACAACCGATCGATAAGCACTCTGTAACCATCATCTTCAGTTACAGAATCATATATACGTTTAACCTGTATCATAATTAATCTATTCAGAAAGATAACTTTTATCAACCTCCAATCCTTTCTCAGGGTCGTGCATTTTTCCAATAGAATTTGCAACTAAAACTGAAACTAGAGTATCACCTGTAATATTAACTACAGTCCTGCACATATCAAGTGGACGATCCACAGCAAAAATTAAAGCCAACCCAATTGCCATTTTATCTGAGGGTATACCAATAGACTCAAGAACAATCACCAGCATAATCATGCCTGCACCAGGTACTGCAGCCGAGCCTATAGAAGCTAACAGAGCAGTGAGTACGATTGTAAGCTGATCCATAAAATCAAGCGGGATATGAAGAGCCTGGGCAATAAATACTGCTGCAACAGCCTGATAAAGACTAGTTCCATCCATATTTATTGTTGCCCCTACCGGTAACACAAAACTTGACACTTCATGATCAACCCCCAATTTGTTAGTCACTCTCTCAATTGTTACCGGAAGAGTAGCTGCACTTGAGCTTGTAGAAAATGCCAGCAATTGTGCCGGTGCAATTCCTTTAATAATCCATGAAGGTTTTCTCCCTGTGAACAGATAAAGAATGATTAGATAAATACTAATCATGATAAACAGACCAGCAATTACGGTTGTAGCGTAATTTAACAGTTTAAGCAGAATTTCCGAATCATCTGAACTTACAATAATCTGAGCCAGCAATGCAAATACAGCATATGGGGCTATCATCATGATGATATTAACCATTTTCAGTATCACATGATTCAACGAATCAAAAAGCTTAGACAGAGGTTTGGTCTTCTCTGAATCAACCAAAAGCATACTGATCCCAAATAGAATTGAGAAGAAAATCACCTGAAGCATGAGCTGATTATTGCTCATAGCACCAAAAATATTATCAGGAACAATATCCACTAAAAAGTCGAGCGGTTTACTCATTTCCTGAAACTCCGCCTGTTCAATATTAGAAGTGATAGTATTATCACCGGCATAAGTTACTGTTAGCTCCTCAATTGTTTCCGCAGAAAGCCCCGCTCCCGGTTTTACTATATTTACCAGAACAAGACCAGTAGTAATTGCTATACAGGTTGTTATTATATACAATACTATTGTTCGAATACCAATATTCTTAAACGTAGATATATCCTTCAGATCAGATACCCCTTTAACCAGCGAAACCAAGATCAGAGGAATTGCAATTAATCTCAGTAATCTTATAAATATTGTACCAAAAGGAGCAATCCAGTTTAGTATGAAATCATAACCCCAACTGAAAGAGCTCATAACAAAGCCGAATAAAATTCCGGCAACCATACCAATTAAGATCTTCCAGTGGAGTTCAAGTTTTTTCATATTTATTTATAAATTCCTACCCTGTTTAATATAAATGCAAAATCAAAAGCTGTTTCCTTGATACCTTCATAACGACCGGTTGCACCTCCATGTCCCGATTCCATATTCATTTTCAGAATGAGAATATTGTTATCCGTTTTAAGTGCTCTGAGTTTAGCTGTATACTTTGCCGGCTCATGAAAAAGAACCTGCGAATCGTTAATACCTCCAGTCACCAGTATATTAGGATAATCCTGTGCAGAAATATTATCATAAGGAGAGTAGGAGAGAATATAGTTATAATACTCCTCTTCATTTGGATTACCCCACTCTTCATATTCACCCGTTGTTAGAGGCAAAGTATCATCAAGCATGGTGTTTATAACATCCACAAACGGAACTTGCGCCACAATTGTTTGATAAAGATCAGGTCTCATATTACTTACTGCACCCATAAGCAAACCTCCAGCACTTCCACCCATAGCTGCAAGCTTATCAGATGAAGTATACCCATCATTAATCAGCTTCTCGCTGCATGCTATAAAATCAGTAAAAGTATTCTTTTTATTCAGCAGCTTACCATCTTCATACCACTGTTCACCCAGATCACTTCCACCACGTATCTGTGCAATAGCATAAACAAAACCTCGATCTATCAGGCTGTACATGCTTGCACTGAAATGTACGTCGGTACTGTAACCATAACTACCATATGAATAGATCAATGCAGGGTTGCTACCATCTTTTTTCAATCCATTCTTATATACTATTGCCATTGGAACCAGAACACCATCAGGAGCAGTTGCCCATAACCTTTCCACAGTATAATCATCAGGATTAAAACCCGATGGTACCTCTTGTTCTTTTAACTTGATTGATTCGCCAGTTAAAATATTATACTCATAAAGAGTAGTAGGTCTATTTAACGAAGTATAAGTATATCTAATTGTTGTTGCTTCATACTCGGGATTACCACCCATAGATGCTGAATAAACCGGTTCAGGGAAAACAATTTTTTTTGTGTCGCCTCCATTCAGAGACATAACAATAATCTCTGTAAGTCCTTCTCTGCGTAACTCTACAGAAATATAATCCTTAACTATATCAATACCCTCTAACCTGGCATCATCATCATGAGGTAAGAAAACTTTCCATGTCGATTTATCCTCATAACCAGTAAGAGGAACTTCATAAATCATAGAATTCAGATTCTCACGATCCTTATAACTTACAAAAAACTTCTCCTTATGCGGAAAAACAGAATACTCTACATCCTTTACACGTGGCATAAAAACTTTAAATTCATCCAGTGGTCTGTCAGCAGATATATACCTCTCCTCAGAAGTAGTTGAACTTGCACTTCCAATAAATATATACTCTTTAGTTTTAGTACCGGAAACATAAGTTCTGAATTTCGCATCTTTCTCTTCATAAATCAAAGTGCTCTGATGTTCGTTTAGCCCTCTTCTGTGAATCTGATAAGGACGTAAAGTCTGATCGATAACACCATAAAACAGAGTATTATTGTCATTAGCCCAAGTTACAGAGGTAGCACCAATTACAGTGAAACCTATCTCCTCATCAGTGTTTAAATCCTTAATCTTCATCACATACTCGGCATAAGAACCTGTCTCGTTGAACAGGTATGCTACTTTATTATTATCCGGACTAACAGAATAACCTGCAAAAATAAAAGCAGATTTCCCTTCTGCCATCTTATTCACATCAAAGATGACCTCTTCTTCTGCATCTAATGAACCCTTGCGGCGCAAATATGTTCGATATTGCTTGCCTTTTTCTGTGCGACTATAATACCAATACCCATTTATATATGAAGGATAACTCTCATCATCCTCCTTTATCCTTCCCAAAATCTCATCATAGATAGTCTGTTGCAGTTCTTTAGTAGAGGCCATAACACTTTCGGTATATTCATTTTCGGCATTCAGATACTCAATAACTTTCGGATTGTTTTTGTCTTTAAGCCAATAATAGTTGTCGATACGCTTTTGACCGAAATTTTCAAACGTATCGGGGACTACTTCTGCAACCGGTGGTGCAGGAAAATCAGATTGTTTTAATATTTTCACTTCTTCTTTATTAGTATTGCAGGCGGTGATCATAATCATGCCATATATAATTGTTAAATATAACTGTTTCATATTTTATAAATTAATTATTTAATAACAAATATACATAATAATGAGTTATATGACAGCACTGAACTTTCTTTTTCTCTCAATGTTATTATTGATAACAGATAGGTTTTATGGATGCACACAATCATATCCATGGCAATAATGATGTAAAAAATATCAAAACTGCCTTCTTCCTTAATTTCACTTTTACGATTATCGAATTAATTGGAGGAGTGTTGACAAATAGTATGGCAATACTATCCGATGCAGTACATGATTTGGGTGATAGTATAACTTTGGGACTCTCCTGGTACTTTCAGAAAATATCTAAAAAGCCACGAACACACGATTTTACATACGGTTATAAACGTTTCTCACTTTTAGGAGCATTAATTAACTCTGTAATTCTGTTCGTGGGGTGTATATTGATACTTGTTAAATCTATTCCCCGCCTCTTTAATCCTGAGCAACCTGATGCCGAAGGTATGCTCCTGCTCGCAGTTTTGGGCATCATAATTAATGGTATTGCATTAATCAGACTACGAAAAGGCAGTTCATTAAACGAGAGAGTAGTTTCACTTCATATGCTTGAAGATGTATTAGGCTGGGTAGCAGTACTTGTTGGTGCAGGAATAATGCTATTTATTGATGCACCAATAATCGATCCAATATTATCAATTGCGATAGCCCTGTTTATACTTTTAAACGTCTTCCGCAATTTACGAGAAAGCATGCATATCATATTACAAGGCAGTCCCTCTAAACTAGATATCGAAAATGTAGAAGATATGATGCTCAATATAGACGAAGTAAGTGCTGTACACGACCTGCATGCATGGTCGGTTGACGGTGAGTATAACGTACTCACCCTTCATGTAGTGCTCAAAAGGGAGTTGAGCATGACCGACCAGCATATGTTAAAAACCAGAATCAGAGACTCAATGTACAAAATAGGAGTCCAACACTGCACAATTGAGTTTGAGCTTAGTGATGAAGAGTGCACAATGGGAGTGTATGACTAATGTTACTCCAGATATGTATATCCGTACAGACCAGAACGGTAGTTGGATAAAAACTCTTTACCCTCTTCAACAGATATCTTACCCTGTTTCACAGAACTCATTACCCAAGTTTCAACAGTACGTACTAATTTCTTAGGACTATACTGTACATACTCAAGCACTTCTGCCACAGACTCACCATCAATTACCTGATCAATATGATAACCATTTTCACTTGTTGATACGTGAACCACATTAGTATCTCCAAATAGATTATGAAGGTCACCCAAGATCTCCTGATAAGCACCTACAAGGAAAACCCCCAAGTAATATGGCTCCGTTTTTTTAAGAGAATGAACCGGCAGGAAAGTAGATCGGTAACCATCCTGAGAAGCAAAATTAGATATATTACCATCAGAATCACATGTGATATCCTGCAAAGTAGCAGTTCTGTCAGGCTTCTCATCAAGTCGATGTATAGGAATTATTGGAAACACCTGGTCAATACCCCATGAGTCGGGCAACGACTGAAACAGAGAGAAGTTACAGAAATATTTATCTCCAAGCAGCTTTGATAACTGTCGCAGTTCCTGAGGAGCATGTTTTGCCCTGGAGCTGGTTAAATTTATTTCACGGGCAATAGAGTAGTACAACTGCTCCACCTGAGCTCTCGTTTTTATATCAAGCATACCCAAACTGAACAGGTCAAGCGATTCGTCCCTGATCTGCTGAGCATCGTGCCATGCTTCAAGCATTCGTGGTTGAGTAAGCGTATCCCAAATTTTATAAAGCTCCTTAACCAATTCATGGTCATCCTCCTGAATTTCCTTATCCTCAGGCCATTCAGGAAGAGTAGTCGTTTCCAGAACCTCAAAAATAAGAACCGAATGATGTGCAGTCAGCGCACGTCCCGATTCAGTTATAATATTAGGATGAGGAAGCTCGTTTTTATTTGCAGCATCCACAAAGGTAGAAACAGAGTCATTCACATACTCCTGAATAGAGTAGTTGATGCTGTTCTCCGTAAAAGAAGACCTTGTACCGTCGTAATCAACTCCAAGTCCCCCACCTATATCAACATATTCAATACCAAAGCCCATAGCGTGCAGCTGAACATAAAACTGTGCAGCCTCACGAAGAGCAGTTTTTATCCTGCGAATTTTAGTGATCTGGCTACCAATGTGGAAATGAATCAATCGGAAGCAGTCGCTCATATTATTCTTTTTCAGTACCTCAAGAGCCTCAAGAATTTCACTTGAATTAAGACCGAATTTACTGGCATCGCCACCCGAATCTTCCCACTTGCCACTACCTGAGCTTGAAAGCTTCACCCTGATACCAATATTTGGTTTCACTTTTAGTCGCTTAGCAATCTTGATAATCAGCTCCAGTTCATTTTGCTTTTCGATAACCAGGAACACCTGCTTGCCCATCTTTTGTGCAAGCAGAGCTAGTTCAATATAACTTTCATCCTTGTATCCGTTACATATTATAAGAGAGTTATTATCGGTATTAATAGCCAGAACCGCATGCAGTTCTGGTTTTGAGCCGGCTTCCAGACCAATATTGAATCGCTTGCCACTTGATACAATCTCTTCAACCACCTGGCGCATCTGATTTACCTTAATGGGGTAAATAATATGATTCTTTGCCTTATAATCATACTCTTTTGAAGCTTTTGCAAAGCCCTGCGATATTTTTTCTATACGATTATCAAGAATCTCCGGAAAACGAATTAATACTGGTGCAACTACATCTCTCAAATATAGCTCACGCATAAGATCATTAAGGTCAACACTAATCTCTTCCTGTTTGGTGGGTGTAACCTGAACATTTCCCTTATCATTAATGGAGAAATAACCGTTTCCCCAACCATTTATGTTGTAAAGTTCTTCTGAATCTTCAATGCGCCATTTTCTCATTACAGCAAAAATTAAAAAGGTGAATCTAAGTGTGGATTTTAGGTGCAAAAATAAGCAATTATTTTATCAAAATACTATGTTAACAGAAAACAACATCAAGTTTAGTTTTAATATTAATTTCAGACTAATTTCAGTGCCTGAAATGTAGAAGATAGATACCTCATTCTTAACTGTTTCTTACTATGTTCTTACCTTCTTCTTATATACCTTATATAAGAATGTAGATTGAATGAATTATGTATATACAAAAATCAGCTCAATCAGATATTATATTGCCATTTGTATTACATTGAATTGTTAAATATCATTTCCTATGCAACCTTCTTACCATATAAAGCATCATACTTATAATAGTACTAAAAGGAACTATTAATAAAAAAACTATATAATCAAATGAACTTAAAAATTACTACCCTTATTTTTGTTACCATTGCGGCAATCTTATCATCTGCATCATGTGAAAAAGGCAACAGTGATCTTGATAAAGAGCTGCCTGACCCAATTAAAATTGAGCTGCGAGGTTCTGAGGCAGAAATGGTGAAATCTGACCAGCAGTTTGCGATTGAGTTTTTTGCTAATGTTTTTAATGAGGAGGCAGCCGAGTTGGATAAAAACTTTATGATATCCCCTCTGAGTCTGAGTATGGCGCTGGCAATGACATGGAACGGTGCCGATGGAGAAACCAAAGCTGTAATGCAAAAGGTACTTAAACTTGACGGATATACAGATCAGGAAGTTAATGAATATTATGAGAAGCTCAGGGAGGCACTTCTGAAGACCGATCCCTCAACTAAGCTGGCAATTGCTAACTCTATATGGACTAATAAGAATATAAAAATTAAAGATGATTTTATAAGATTAAACAATGAATATTTTAATTCTACAGTTGAATCGGTAGATTTCTCTGATGCTAATTCTGTAAAGCTGATGAATAAATGGGCAGCCGACAACACGAATAACCTGATAACACACGTTCTGGATAAGACAAACCCAAATGCTTTGATGTATCTGATGAATGCTCTCTATTTTAAAGGTATATGGACATCGGAGTTTAATTCCCGGAATACATCAAGCAAACCTTTTTACAGTGAGGATGGCCAAACAAAGAACGTTGATATGATGCATCAGAAATCCAGCTTCAAATATAACGAAAACCAAACAATGCAGATTGTAGAGCTGCCATATGGAAATCAGGCATTCAGTATGATTGTGCTACTGCCAAAGGAGGGTAATAAGCTTGCAGATGTCACGCAAGAATTGCAGAACAGTAACTCCTGGGGCAATCTTGTTTCAGGGCTGCGCAGCACTCAGGTAGATCTCTACTTGCCTAAATTCAAGACAGAGTATAGCAGGGTGCTTAATGATGTTCTTGAAAAGATGGGTATGGGTATAGCCTTTGAGCCAGGGGCAGCAGATTTTTCAAGAATGACTGATGCTGATGCATTCATCTCTTTCGTAGAACAATTTACATATATAAATACTGATGAGGTTGGAACAGAAGCAGCTGCAGTAACGGTAGTAGGAATTGAACTTACCTCTTATCAGCCTGACAGAACAGCAACATTTAATGCAAACCGACCATTCATTTATATAATTAGGGAAAATTCCACGGGTTCTATTTTATTCATGGGTGCGGTGAAGTATATTGAATAAAAAAGAGACAAAATTTTACAAATACTATACCTGAATTATAAATCACTCAGCGAGTTAATGGTGCTGAGTGATTTTTTTCTTTATATTTATAGGTTGTTAACTTTAATCAACTTGTATATTTTATCTATCTATAAATCAGTATACTTTTCCTGTCTGGAAAACATTTTGTCTTTGTGTTTTTTTTAAATAGCACATAATCAGCTTGATATAAATTAATTTAGAAAATTTCACATGATTGTTGATAAATATATTTGTAAATATTTTGCGCTCTGATAAACTTTCAATAAACTTGCATGGCAAAATAAGTCTGACAGTGAAAAATATCAGATATTAAAAAATAAATGTTCATTGTATTTGCTTATTAGCACCAATTTTAATCATTTTATATTATTAAACCAACAGCTTATGAAAAAAAAGACATACACTTTCGACGAAGCGTATAAGGCGTCGCTGGACTATTTCAGCGGAGATGAGCTAGCTGCCAAGGTGTGGGTAAGCAAATATGCGCTTAAAGACAGTCAGGGTGTAATTTACGAAAAGACTCCCGAAGATATGCATTGGAGACTGGCTAAAGAGATAGCCAGGATTGAGAAGAAATATAAAAATCCATTAAGCGAACAGGAACTTTTTGACCTCTTTGATCGCTTTAAATATATTATTCCACAAGGTAGTCCAATGACCGGTATAGGGAACGATTACCAGGTTGCATCATTATCAAACTGTTTTGTTATTGGGATGGATGGTAGTGCCGACTCATATGGCGCGATCATCCGTATTGATGAAGAACAGGTGCAATTGATGAAAAGACGTGGTGGAGTGGGACACGACCTGTCTCATATCCGTCCTAAAGGATCGCCTGTAAAAAACTCGGCACTTACATCAACCGGTCTGGTTCCTTTCATGGAACGCTACTCAAACTCCACTCGCGAAGTTGCACAAGATGGTCGTCGTGGCGCATTAATGCTTAGCGTATCAATTGAGCATCCCGATTCGGAAGATTTTATTGATGCTAAACTGGAGCAGGGTAAAGTGACAGGAGCTAATATCTCTGTTAAAATTGATGATGAGTTTATGGAAGCTGCTTCTGCTGGGAAGACTTACAAGCAGAGGTTTCCAATTGATTCAGATAATCCTAAATATGAAAAAACAATTGATGCCCAGAAGCTGTGGAAAAAGATTGTACATAATGCATGGAAATCTGCAGAGCCGGGTGTCCTGTTTTGGGATACTATTGTCAGAGAATCGGTGCCCGACTGTTATGCAGATCTTGGTTTCAAAACTGTATCTACCAATCCTTGTGGAGAGATTCCTTTGTGTACTTACGATAGCTGCCGTTTGCTGGCAATCAACCTGTATTCATATGTTGTTAATCCGTTTACAGAGGATGCTTATTTCGATTTTGAGCTGTTTGCCAAACATGTTCAGTTGGCTCAGCGTATTATGGATGATATAGTTGACCTGGAAGCAGAGAAGATTGATAAGATTCTTGAGAAGATTGATGCTGACCCTGAAACAGAAGAGGTTAAATCTACTGAGAGGAATCTTTGGAAGAAAATCCAGCGCAAAACATTGCAGGGACGCCGTACAGGTGTTGGAATCACAGCAGAAGGTGATATGCTTGCAGCACTAGGTATCAGATATGGTACTGATGAAGGAAATGACTTCTCGGAGAAGGTGCATCGCGAAGTTGCAATTAATGCATATACCTCCTCTGTTAAAATGGCTAAGGAAAGAGGTGCTTTTGAGATATTTGATGCAGAGCGTGAGAAGAATAATCCATTTATCAACCGTCTTAAAGAAGCAAGTCCCCAGATGTATGAGGATATGGTTAAATATGGTAGAAGAAACATTGCATGTCTCACCATTGCACCAACTGGTACAACCAGTCTGATGTCTCAGACAACATCAGGTATTGAGCCGGTATTTCTTCCAGTATATACCAGAAGACGCAAAGTGAATCCTAATGACAGGGATGTTAAGATTGACTTTGTAGATGAGAATGGAGATTCATGGGAAGAATACATCGTGTTCCACCATAAGTTTGTTACATGGATGGAAGCAAATGGATACTCGACTACTAAAAAATATACGAATGCCGAAATTGATGAACTGGTTGCTAAGTCTCCTTATTACAAGGCTACTTCCAATGATGTTGACTGGTTGCAAAAGGTTCGTATGCAGGGACGTGTACAGAAGTGGGTTGATCACTCAATAAGTGTAACAATTAATCTGCCAAATGATGTTTCTGAGGATCTGGTAGGAGAACTTTACATGGAGGCATGGAAGAGTGGTTGTAAGGGTTGTACAGTTTATCGTGACGGTTCAAGATCAGGTGTATTAATATCTAACGGAGATGCTGAGACAAAAGATAAGAAAAAAGCAGAGGACTGTTTCGAAATGCCACCTGTTGTTACTTCTCGTCCTATCGAGCTTGATGCAGATGTGATAAAATTTCAGAATAATAAGGAGAAATGGATTGCATTTATCGGTTTGCTTAATGGAAGACCTTACGAAATCTTTACCGGTATCAATGATGAAGATGATGGTATCATGATTCCTAAGAGTGTTACTTCCGGTAAAATCATTAAAGCTTATGATAATGATGGCAGAAAGCACTACGATTTCCAGTTTCAGAACCGCCGTGGCTACAAAGTAACTATCGAAGGTCTGGATGGCAAGTTTAATCCAGAGTTCTGGAATTATGCAAAACTTATCTCCGGTGTTCTTCGTTACGGTATGCCTATTGATCAGGTTATTAAGTTGGTATCGGGCCTTGAACTGGATAGCGAAACCATTAATACATGGAAGAATGGTGTTGAGCGTGCACTTAAGAAATATCTGCCAAACGAAACTGAAGCTAAAGGCCAGAAATGTCCTGTTTGTGGTCAGGAGACACTTGTTTATGAAGAGGGATGTCTCAAATGCCGCAACTGTGGAGCTTCAAAATGCTGATTTGAATTAAATAATGTTTCCCTGATCTTATAAAAGATTCTGAGGACTATAATTAATAGATATATGTAGAAAAAGCGATGCCTTAATGGTGTCGCTTTTCTTTGTTAATGACTTGTAGTTAAACCTTAATGTACATTGACAGTCCAACAGGGGATGAAAAAAAATGATACTTATTCCCAATCTTTTAAAGCGCTTTTCCGAAACCTATTGCCGTTTGTAAAACCTTACAAGGGTATGATTGCAGGAACACTTTTACTTACACTGATAGGATCTTTTGCCGCACAGGTGAATCCCCTTTTGGTGAACGAGACAATAAATCGTGTGGAGGAGCTGCTGCGTCAGCCTGATCCTATTGTGAATGGTATGAGGCTGTTATTGATTATTTCTGCAATAATGCTTGCAAATGAGTTGCTGAATATTGGTATTCAGTTTGGACAAAAATATTTTGGTGAGAAGATACGAATACAGGTTGGTAGCGACCTGTCTCAGAAGGCTGTGGATAGGTTGCTTACTTACAAGATGTCGTTTTTTGCGGAGTCGGATAATCAGACAGGTTATCTGGAGACCAGAATAAATCGTGGGGTTGAGAGTCTGATTAGGTTGGTACAAAACTTTTTTCTTGATATCCTGCCTCTGTTCTCCACTGCTGTAATTGCCCTGGTGGTTATGTTTAATGCTAATATGTATGTAGGGCTGATGGCTCTTGTAATAATTCCTGTATATTTCTTTGTTAGTCAGCGACAGGCATATCGACTAAAAGGGTGGCGTATGCAATTGCGAGGTCAGCGTGAACGTAAAAATCACGGTCTCATTAATATTATCGACTCAATCACAGTTATTAAAAGTTTTGTTCGAGAGAAAACAGAGGGTGAAAAACAGTATGAGCTGCAGATGGAGATGCTGGATAACCAACTGCAGACACGTCGCACGAGCTATGTATTTGAGAGCTTGAAGTCATTCATACAACAAATCGGGGTTGTACTAATAATAATACTTACTGTATATTTAGTTCTGAACGGACAGATGGGTATTGGTGCCATAATGATGCACATAATGCTTTTCCGTAATGTCTCGGCTCCAATCAGTCAGCTTCATAGAATTTATGACCAGGTAAATGATGCTCTTATTTATGCGGATGGTTTTTTTGATGTGCTTGATAATGATGATGCTGTTGAGGTAGGTGGAGATATAAAAGCAAAGGATGTTGAAGGTCAGTTTGAAGTAAACAATGTGAATTTCACCTATCCAAATGGTAAGAAAGCCCTTACAGATGTGAGTCTAACACTTGAAAAAGAAAAGACAACTGCAATTGTTGGCCTGAGTGGTGCAGGTAAGAGTACTTTGATCAATCTTCTCTGTAAGTTTTATAAGCCTGATAATGGTGTGATTAAGCTTGATGGAATAGATCTGGAAGATTATGAGAATGGATCTTTAAGGGATAATATCGGTTTGGTATTGCAGAAAAATCATATTTTTAAAGGTACAGTATATGACAATATCTTGTATGGAAAGTTAGATGCAACACATGATGAGGTGATAGAAGCCTCAGAAAAAGCTTTTCTGCATGAACAGGTATTGTTATTGCCTGAAGGTTATAATACTGATGCTTCAAACCTAAGTGGAGGTCAGCAGCAAAGAATTGCAATTGCGCGACTGTTTTTAAAGAATCCTCCCATTATTTTCCTTGATGAACCTACAGCAAGTCTGGATGCAATAGCAACGGAACATATTAAAATGAGTCTTGATGCCATAAAGGAGGGGCGAACAGTGGTTATAATTTCCCATTCCTTATCGCAGATTGTTGAGGCGGATGTGATTCATGTTTTAAAGGATGGTTATCTTGTAGAGAGTGGCTCGCACGAGAATCTTTATAAAATTAATGGTGAGTACAGGAAAATATTCGATGCATCTGCACGTAGCCTAAATTTGGATAAAATGATTGATACTATTGCTGTATAAAAGAGGATTTATTAAATAAAGGCACCTGTTAATTTGAGCCAATTTATTAACTTCTAAGTAATATATAGGATATCTCAAGATGAAATGTGAGATAATCAGTACTGTTTAGATAGTCTTAATTTATTCCATATCCAATTACATTTAAATCATTAAAAGACTAAGACGAAACAACTTCAGCTGAAGTCTATATCTCTGCTATTTTACTATAGTTTGATACATTTCATAATTATACTACTTTTGTTTATATTATGAGAAAGTGAATAAAAACTATGGACGACAGCTATAAAACCGTTTCAGGACCTTCTGAGGGATATATAAATGAAAAAAAGAGTAAGTTTTTATCATTTCTATTTCCCGTGAAGAGTGCTGACGAGGCAATGGGGATTCTGGAGGAATATCGTAAGAAATATTATAATGCCAGGCATGTTTGTTGGGCATACATGTTAGGGTGGGAGCGAAAAGAGTTCAGGTATAATGATGATGGTGAGCCTTCCGGTACAGCGGGTAAACCAATATTAGGACAGATTAACTCATTTGAACTTACAGATGTGCTTATTCTGGTTGTACGTTATTTTGGTGGTACACTGCTTGGTACAGGGGGGTTGATTAAAGCATATAGAGAGGCTGCAGCGGATGCAATTGCAAATGCAGAGATAATAACAAGGACTGTTGATGATGTTATAGTAATCGATTTCGAATACATTCATCTTAATGATGTTATGAGAGTATTAAAACAGTTTGAAGAGGTGGAGTGGACTCAGGATTTTAAGGAATCGTGCCGAATGAAGTTGAGAGTTCGTAAATCACTTTCAACACAGCTATCTGAAATGCTGTCATCTATTTATGGGGTGGTATTAAATGAAAATAAATAGTGTTATTATCTTATGAAAATTACTTAATAATCAAGGAAATTCTAAAAAAACTGTTGTTGCAACCACAAAATTACTACTTTTGCACCCTAAAAGTAGTGCTAAATCATTAATTTGAAAGCTATCTGCTTACAAAAAGCTAAAGAAGAAAAGAACAATTGATGGAAAAGAACCTGGTTATTGTTGAGTCACCCGCGAAAGCAAAAACGATAGAAAAATTTCTTGGAAAAGATTTTCATGTAATGTCGAGTTATGGGCATATACGTGATTTGAAGAAGAAGGATTTTAGTATTGATGTTGAAAATAACTTTGAACCTATCTATGAGGTTCCGGATGATAAAAAGAAAATAGTATCAGAACTGAAGGCTGCTGTTAAAAAGGCTAATACTGTATGGTTGGCTTCTGATGAGGACCGTGAAGGTGAGGCTATTTCCTGGCATCTTTTCGAAACTCTTGAACTTAAAGAGGAAAATACAAAGAGAATTGTTTTTCACGAGATTACGAAAAATGCAATTCTTGAAGCTATAAAAAACCCAAGAAAGATTGATAAGAATCTGGTTGATGCTCAACAGGCTCGACGTGTCCTGGATAGAATTGTAGGGTTTGAACTATCTCCTGTATTATGGAGAAAAATTAAACCGGCTCTCTCTGCTGGTCGAGTACAATCTGTTGCTGTAAGATTAATTGTTGAGCGTGAGCGTGAGATACAAAACTTTAATTCAGAAGCATCATACAGGGTGGTTGGAGTTTTCTCGAAAGTGGAAAATGGACAGACTTACGAAATTAAAGCAGAGTATAACAAGCGTCTGAAAACAAAAGAAGAGGCACTGGAACTTCTTGAGAAATTAAAGAGTTCGGTTTTTTCCATTGAGGATGTTGTAACCAGACCTGCAAAAAAATCACCTGCTGCTCCTTTCACTACATCAACTCTTCAACAGGAAGCGTCACGTAAACTGGGTTTCTCTGTGGGGCAGACTATGATGGTTGCACAGCGACTGTACGAGTCGGGTAAGATCACATATATGAGAACAGACTCGGTGAATTTGTCGGGTTTGGCAATTGGTACTGCCAAAACTGAGGTTATAGATCAGTATGGTGAAAAGTATCATAAGTCTCGTCAGTATAGTACAAAATCAAAAGGGGCTCAGGAGGCTCACGAAGCAATACGCCCTACATATATAAGTGAACATGAGATTGAGGGTACGGCTCAAGAGAAGAAACTGTATAACCTTATCTGGAAGAGAACTATTGCATCGCAAATGGCTGATGTAGAACTTGAACGCACTACTGCCAATATTTCGGTGTCAAATACGGATGGTAAGTTTGTAGCCAATGGTGAGGTAATAAAGTTTGATGGATTCCTTAGGGTGTATCTTGAAGGTACTGATGATGAGAATGGGGAGAAAGAGGATGGTATATTACCACCGGTTAAAAAGGGTGAAGTACTTGAAATGCAGGAAGTTTCTGCTACTGAGAGATTCTCTCAACGTCCTGCCAGATACTCTGAAGCTTCATTGGTTAGAAAAATGGAAGAACTGGGCATTGGACGTCCTTCAACATATGCTCCAACTATCTCAACGATAATCAACAGAGAGTATGTTGAGAAAAAAAGTATTGATGGTGAAAAAAGAAATTTTAATGTCCTTCTTCTTAAAAAAGGAAAAATAAAAGATTCTGAAAAAACTGAAACTACCGGTGCAGATAAGAATAAGCTTTTCCCCACAGATATAGGTATTGTTGTGAATGATTTCCTGGTAGAATATTTTCCTTCTATAATAGATTATAATTTCACGGCTAAAGTGGAAGAGGGATTTGATAAAATTGCCGAAGGTAAAGCTAAGTGGAATAAATCAATATCTGATTTCTATGATGTCTTTCATCCGATTGTTGAGGAGACAGCAAATATGCGTATGGAGCATAAGGCTGGTGAAAGGGTATTGGGTGTTGATCCGAAATCAGGCAGACAGGTATCAGTAAAGATTGGACGTTATGGTGCAATGGCGCAAATTGGTACTCCGGAGGAGGATGAAAAACCTCTATTCGCATCTCTTCAAAAATCTCAATCGATTGAATCAATCACTCTTGAAGAAACATTAAAATTATTTGAACTACCACGTAATATAGGAGAGTTTAGAGATAAAGATGTTGTTATTGGTATTGGACGTTTTGGACCTTATATCAGGCATAATAATAAATTTGTGTCTATTCCAAAAGGTGTTGATCCACTCGAGATACAATTAGAGGAAGCTATCGAGCTTATTGAAGATAAGGAGAGGAAAGATAAGGAGAAGACTATTAAATTATTTGAGGAGGATTCTGATCTACAGGTTTTGAATGGTAGGTATGGTCCTTATATCAAGTATCAGAATTCAAATTACAAGATACCAAAGACAACTGATCCTAAAAAGTTGACTCTTGAGGAGTGTAAAAGAATTATTGAAGATAGCGCTAAGGATAAAAAATCTAAAAGCAAGAAAACAAAGAAGTCTGAATCTGCAGAAAGTTCAACAACTAAGAAAGGTACTAGCAAAACAGCCGATAAAGGAAAAACTAAGACGGCTAAAGCTACATCAACTAAGAAAACTACAGGAAAAAGATCAACTAAAAAATAACCTTTTTAAGTGCGATGATTACCAAAATCAGACCTGCTACTTATAAAGACTTACCGGAGATCATGCCGATTTACGATATTGCCCGTGATTTTATGCGCAGTACCGGTAATGAAGGTCAGTGGATAAATGGTTATCCTACAGAGAAGTTTATAACCGAAGAGATAGAGGCTGGGCACAGTTTTATATGTGAAAATAGTGCAGGAGAAATTGTTGGTACTTTTTGTTTTATTATTGGTGAAGATCCAACTTACTTGAAGATTTATGATGGCCAATGGTTAAATGACGAGCTATATGGCACTGTTCACAGGATTGCATCATCGGGTAAAGAGAAAGGTGTTGCTAAAGCATGTTTTGAATGGTGTTTTACTCAATGCCCGAATATCAGAGTTGATACACACAGAAATAATATTGTTATGCAAAAGATTCTTGGTAGTTTAGGATTCCACTATTGTGGAATTATATACGTTTCTGATGGATCGGAGCGACTCGCTTATCAAAAAAAAATATGAAATGAAATTCACATCTTTTTGCCGTAAGACTGTAATAGTAATTATTTCTGTATTCCTTTTATCAGTAAATCCGGTCATTTCGTCTGAAACAGTGAATATTGAAGAGTTGGATATCAATATTGATTATAGTAACGATCCCTTTTATGTGGAATTGTGGTTTTGGGTTGTTATTGCTGCAATATTACTTTTCTTATTGATAATTCTAATTAAAGGTAACAGAAATAAAGTAATAACTGAGAAATAAATTAGTTCAAATAATATATTTATCTTATTAATAAAGTATTAGTCCCGCAATACCAGATAGTACAATCAGTAATATTGGATCGACTTTCCTTATTGATGCAATCATGATAATTGTAAAAATTATCCAGCTTTTATAGTCAATAAAATTGTGTTCGTTCATCAACATCAGAGCTGCAGAAGCAATTAAACCAATTATTGTAAGTTTTAATACTGATAATGAAGATTGTAACCAAGGATTGTTTTTAAGTCTGAAGAAAAACAGACATACCAGTGTCATTAATATTAATGATGGAATACTAACAGCTAAAGTACTGATTGCAGATCCCAATATTCCATAACCTGTTGAATATCCTGCTTCGGTAATCGCTGTGTATCCAATATACGTGGCAGAGTTGAAGGCTATTGGCCCAGGTGTTGTTTGAGAAATAGCTACTATATCTGTAAAATCGTTAACACTAATCCAGCCATGTATGTCAACAACCTCTCTTTGGATGAGAGGTAACATGGCGTAGCCACCACCAAAGCCAAACAGACCTATTTTCAGGAACGATATAAAAAGCTGCAAATATAATTCCGTCAGTTCCATTTACTTTTTCGTTTTTTGTTTAATAAATAGAAAATAGAGAATCCCGAATATAGCTGAAAATAATATAATATATACTGGTGATATTTTTAGCAACCAAACTAAAAGGGCCACTGTTATTGGAACCCAGATATTGCTTATTTTTATCCCGGCAGATTTACCTAAACCTAAAAGAGGTGCTACAATAAGTGCAACTACTGCTGGTCGAACTCCTCTGAAAATGCGTTCAACAACCTGGTTGTCCTTGAACTGGGTGAAGACTATTGCAATAAGAAGTATTATAATAAAGGACGGGAGAATAATTCCAGCACCAGTAAACAGACTTCCTTTAAAGCCTAGTCTTTTATTGCCTACAAATATTGCTGTGTTTAAAGAAATTGGTCCCGGAACAGATTGTGCTAATGCTAGCATATCCATAAACTCATTATCAGCAAGCCATTTCTTTTTATTGACAACCTCATTGCGTATTAGTGGAATCATGGCATAGCCTCCTCCAAAAGTAAAGGCTCCTATTTTGAAGAAAACCAGAAAAAGCTCCAAATATTGTTTTGCCAGATTCATAAAAGTGGTATATAAAATGAAAAGCAGATTGCTATATTACTAAATATATTGCTAATCTGCTTTCTATAAGAAGCCGCATCGGTGGAATAAGACGAAACTCCGTTTGACAGGATTTGAGTGTCTTAGTTTCTTTGTAATCCGCTGTTCCGATAAATCGGAATCCCGAAGGCTGCGGCCCGCCATTGAAACCAAAAACGAGTCTCGGTTTATAAAATGTAATTGATGAGTTCCCCAATCGACCAATGCGGCAGTAACTTCATCATTTATGTATTCCAAAGATAAATGGTCTATACGTAATATCCAAATTATTTATGTTATTTTTTTGGATTAAATTAGTCTCAGCTCTTTGTTAATACTCATTTTCAGCTATATCAGACTTCTGTTAAAAACTTACTAATATCTTCGTCCGAAACTACATGATTTGTAAGATCACCAGCGAGGAATTGATCATAAGCACTCATGTCTACAAAGCCATGTCCTGAAAGATTAAACAGAATTACTTTTTTCTTTCCTTCTTCTTTAGCTTTTAAAGCCTCATTAATTGCTGCTGCTATTGCATGATTTGATTCAGGTGCAGGAACAATACCTTCAGTACGAGCAAATAATACACCAGCATTAAAAGAGTCAAGCTGTTTTATATCTACTGCTTCAATATAGCCATCTTTAAGAAGCTGACTAACAATGCTACCTGCGCCATGATATCGAAGTCCCCCAGCATGAATATTTGCCGGTGTAAACTTATGTCCTAGTGTAAACATTGGGATAAGTGGGGTATAACCAGTTTCATCTCCGAAGTCATATTTAAATTCCCCTCTGGTCAGTTTAGGACATGATGCAGGCTCAGCTGCCACAAAACGTGTTTTCTTTTCACCTGTGAAGTTGTGACGCATGAATGGGAAACTTATGCCTGAGAAATTTGAACCACCTCCAAAGCAACCAATTACAATATCCGGATACTCATCTGCCATCTCCATCTGTTTTTCAGCTTCAAGTCCAATAATAGTCTGATGTAATGAAACATGGTTTAAAACACTTCCTAAAGCGTATTTGCAATTTTCTGTTTGCATTGCTAATTCAATGGCTTCAGAAATAGCAGTACCTAAACTTCCCTGATAGTTAGGATGGTCGGTAATGATTTTACGTCCAGCCTTGGTAGACATGCTTGGTGATGCAATTACCTGAGCACCCCATGTCTGCATAAGAGAACGTCTGTAAGGCTTTTGTTCGTAGCTTATCTTTACCATATAGACTGCAAGTTCAAGACCAAATGCTTTGGCAGCGAATGCAAGTGCGGTACCCCATTGACCAGCTCCGGTCTCTGTAGTAATGTTAGTTGTTCCATCAACTTTATTATAGTAAGCTTGTGGTAATGCTGAGTTCAATTTATGTGAACCAACGGGACTAACACTTTCATTTTTAAAATATATATGCGCTGGTGTATCAAGTGCTTTCTCAAGTTCAGTTGCTCTTACCAGCGGAGTGGGACGATATATTTTATATTTATCTCTTACTTCATCTGGAATATCTATCCATGTATCAGTTTGGTTTACTTCCTGGCGTGATAGCTCCTCAGCAAACAATGGAAACAGATCCTCAGCTTTGAGTTCCTCTTTTGTTTGTGGATTGATCATTGGTAAAGGTTTATTTTTCATCTCAGCAGTAATATTATACCACTGTGTTGGTATTTCCGTTTCAGGAAGCATAAATCTTTTTCTTTTTGACATAATATTTTGATTGTTTATTAGATATGTTTCTATTGAATGATGAAGATACCTAAATTATTCTTGATAAATTATTTAATCTTATATTTTCTTCAACAATTGCATCAATAACTGCTACGGCTACCATATTTACTATATCACGCACAGAAGTATCTACATCTAAAATATGTACCGGTTTGTTTAGTCCCATTTGAATAGGACCAATTATATCATTCTTTCCAGTTTCTTTAAGTATTTTGTATGAAGCATTGGCTGAACTCAGATTAGGGAAAACAAGTGTATTTACCTCTTTATCGCGTAAACGTGTAAAAGGATATTTCTTATCTCTCAATTCTTTATTCAGGGCATAATTAACTTGCATTTCACCATCAACAACCATTTCAGGATATCTTTCGTGAAGTGTTTTAACAACCTGGTGAACGCTCGCAGGACTGCCTACTGAGTCTGACCCGAAGTTAGAATAGGAAACCATCGCTATTACAGGATCATGATTGAAAAACTTAACAGTAGCATCAGCCAATCTAGCTATGTCTATCAAAGTATCTGTATCAGGATGTCTGTTGAATAGAGTATCAGCAAGAAACAGCATACCTTTTTTAGTGTTTACTATATGCATTGCACCAATATGGTTAAGACCCTCACGGATACCAATCACCTCTTTAGCAATTTCAATAGTGTCGGCATATTTACTGAATACACCTGTTATCATTGCATCCGCCTCTCCGGTTTCAACCATCATCATTCCAAAATAGTTGCGTTCGAACATCTTCTCAGCAGCTTCTTCAAAAGTCATTCCCTGACGTTCTCTCTTTTTGGAAAGGATTTCTGCATAACGCAATCTACGCTCTTCTTCACGATCGTGACGTAAATTAACTATCTCTATTCCATTAAGACTAATCTGGTTCTCTTTTGCGATCTTTGCAATCTTCTCTTCATTTCCCAATAAAATAGGATGACATATACCTTCAGCATATGCATTTTCCGCAGCCTTAAGCATATTAAGATGATTAGTCTCAGAGAACACAACACGTTTAGGATTTAGTCGCGCCATTTCGTACATTCTACGCACCATCTTATTATCAAGACCCATAAGATCACGCAGCTTATGATCATATTCCTCCCAATTTTCGATAGGCTTGCGGGCAACACCTGACTCCATGGCAGCCCTAGCTACAGCAGGAGCAACAGTTGTAAGAAGTCTTGGATCAAGTGGTTTAGGAATTATATAATCTCTGCCAAAACGTAACTTTTTGATACTGTATGCTGTATTAACAACATCAGGAACTGTTTTTTTTGTGAGTTCAGCCAGAGCATAAACAGTTGCAATTTTCATCTCTTCGTTAATACATGTTGCTTGAACATCCAAAGCACCACGGAAAATATATGGGAATCCAAGTACATTGTTTATCTGATTAGGATGATCTGAACGTCCGGTCGCAAATATTATATCCTCTCTTGCACTCATTGCAAGCTCGTAAGAAATTTCAGGATTAGGATTAGCAAGTGCAAAAACAATTGGATCTTTACTCATCGATTTTACCATGTCTGTAGTCAGCACATCAGCTACAGATAATCCTAGAAACATATCAGCACCCTTAACTGCCTCTTCAAGAGTTGTTATTTTTCTGTCAGTTGCAAATGGTTTCTTGCGCTCATTAAGGTCTGTTCTATATTTACTTATTACACCTTTTGAGTCTAGCATCACAATATTCTCAAGTTTCGCTCCTAATGCAATATATAGTTGAGTACATGAATTAGCTGCAGCACCCGCTCCATTAACAACAATCTTTATTTCATCAATTTTTTTACCATTAAGCTCAAGAGCATTAAGTAGTCCGCACGCCGATATAATAGCAGTTCCATGCTGATCGTCGTGCATAATAGGAATATCGAGTTCTGCTTTCAGGCGTTCCTCAATCTCAAAACACTCAGGTGCTTTTATATCCTCCAGGTTGATACCACCGAATGTTGGAGAAATTGCTTTAACTATCTGAATAAACTTTTCAGGATCTTTCTCGTTAACCTCAATATCAAAAACATCGATGCCTGCAAATATTTTAAAGAGAAGACCTTTTCCTTCCATAACAGGTTTTCCTGCAACGGCACCTATATCACCTAAACCAAGAACAGCTGTTCCATTTGATATAACTGCAACAAGGTTTCCCTTAGCAGTATATTTATATGCAGCACCCGGATCATTTTTTATTTCAAGGCATGGTTCAGCAACACCCGGTGAATAAGCTAAAGATAAATCATGTTGAGAGTTATAAGGTTTGGTAGGTAAAACCTCAATCTTTCCCGGACGCCCCTGAGAGTGATAATCAAGGGCATCTTTACGCAACTTGTTATTTGTCATTTTGATTGTTTTTGTGCAGTAAAAATAATAATATGCACAAAATTATAAAAATAATGCGATAGTTTATAATTTTCTTTACTCGATTATCTGATAATGTTCAGCTTCAATGTGAAATATTATTTGTGAATTTTCTGACTCACACTCCTCAGTGTGATGAGTATTAGTACTGTTAACAATTTGTTCATCTGCAGCAATTGTACCAACAACTCTTACATATTTATCCACACAATCAGGATCAAACTTACCAAGAGTAGCACTTGATTCAGCACGTATTGTGAAATCACTCTTTTCATCCTTCAGAAATAGTTTCATACCACTCTTTTCACATACATGAGTACATAATCCTTCAACAATTACTTTTTCATCAATCATCGATTCTCCATTGATAACAATTTCACTAATCTCTGTTACATTAGATTTACCTCCTGTGCAACCGACAGAAAATAATAGATTAATCGCCAGAACCGAGAATATAAAATACCTTTTGCTTTTCATATGATATTAACTTCTTGAGATATTAATTTCAAAGATAACTATTTTATCATTATTTGTAAAATAAGCTATTATTTACAGTAGAAATTACTTCATTCGTCGGGGAAATTAATGATGTTCATCGATTTATTATTGTACATGGTAACCCTCTTAGCATATCTTTGCGAAACTTAATTCATAGTCATGTAATTTCAGTAGTGTTATATACATAGCTAAATACTTTAAGATAATTGATAAATTTTAAACAATTTAATATTTTTACATATGGAAAAAAAATTTAAGCCAAATGAAACTCCAAAAGTACAAGGAATTACTTTTGGAATACTTCTTATACTTGCCGGGTTTCTATTTCTTTCTTTTAATTTTGGATGGATTGACCCTGTTCTCAGATCTGTTGTTTTTTCATGGCCTATTATATTTATTATACTATCTGTAATCAGCTTCTCAAAGAGAGACTTTGCTTTTGGATTTATTTGGCTTATTGCAGGTATATTTTTTCTACTACCCAGATTAGCAGAAGCATATCCTGACTATTTAAGCGGTATTCAAGATAATTTTACGAATGTTTATTGGCCATTACTGCTAATTATAGTTGGAATAGTAATTGTTTTTAATGTTATTTCTGGCAGAAACAGGAGTATGAGAGGTTGTGGAAACCGTTCAATGCAATTTCAATCAACAGAAAATAGAGATGGTGTAATTAATAAAAATGTAACTTTTGGTGGCTCAGAAAGTATATTTTTAGACCCTGTATTTAATGGTGGAAGTATAAGTGCAGTTTTTGGCGGTGTAGTTCTTGACCTTCGCAAAACCACACTTCCTGAAGGGGAGACCTATCTGGATATATCTGCAATTTTCGGTGGAATAGAACTATACATACCTGACAGCTGGCTTGTCGAAACAAGAATTCATACAGTATTAGGTGGAGTTGAAGATAAAAGATTAGTTTCTCAAACTGATCAATCAAGGAAATTGATTCTGCAAGGAAATCTTACATTCGGAGGATGCTCAATTCTATAGACATAAATTAAAGAATGAAATTTATATTCACATATACACAGATTCAATGGTTGATACTTTTACTTCTAAGTGCCATTTTTGCTGTGTTGAACACCCTCGCATATCAACCACTCGTTTCATTCTCTTTCAATATATTTTTACTGAAAAGTATGATCGATGGATTATTGCTTTTGGGAATATGCAGATTATTATTGATAGTAATTCCATCAGCTAACTATGTAAAACTTGAACCTATACAGCAATTTATAAATTATTTTGCATTAGGTATTCTTGTAACAGCAGTTTGGGTAGGCCTAAGTTTTGCTACCTCCTACTATATTCTTGGAAGTGAAAATATTGAGAAGTTTGTTGATATAATTCCAATGAACGCATTCATAGGGTTGTTGTTATATATTATTGATATTCAGTTTATACATTATAAAATGGTTGTTGTGGAAAATAAAATAGAAACAGAGCCAGATACAGATTTCAAAGCAGATAGTAATGAAACTAAACTAAATCCGGAACAGACAGATGAAGGTTCAGAAGCAATAGAACGTATTGCCGTGAAAGTAGGAAATAAAATTCATGTAATTCTTGTTCAGGATATCATATATATTGAGGCTGATGGTGATTACGTAAAAATAGTTACTGATCATGGTAAATATATGAAAGAGGATACTATGAAGTATTATGAAGCAGGTTTACCTCAATCAAAATTTGTAAGAGTTCATAGATCTTATATTGTAAATGTTGAAAAAATACTACGCATTGAGCTATACGAAAAGCAAAATCAAATGCTAACACTTAACAACGGAGACCAAATCAGAGCCAGCGCTTCAGGTTATAAATCCCTCAGAGATGTACTTAAATTGTAAAATATGAAAAGATCTTATAATAAAGTATGTTAAAACCTGGAAAACTGTTTTGAGTTTTCAAGTTTTACTAATTACCTTTGCACGCATTTTAAAACGCAGCAAATGGAAATAAAAGATCGAATATTAAAGAAAGCAGAAGATTTATTCTTCGTATATGGCATAAAAAGTGTTTCAATGGATGAGCTTGCAACATCTTTGGGAATATCTAAAAGAACTATATACGAGAATTTTAAGGATAAAGAGGATATCCTTACTTCTCTAATGATCAAGCTAAGAGATGATCGTAATTTGGCTTTTCAAGAATACCTTTCTGATGATTATAATGTAGTTGAGGTTTTCTTGAAAGTTATCGAGATACAGTCTCAAATGCCCGAGTGTAATGCTAAATTCTTTCAGGATATATATAAATATTATCCTAAAGTAGCAGCATTGATCCAGAAAAATATGGAAGAGAATAATATTTTCTTACAAGAGTTTTTGCAAAAGGGTATTAATCAGGGATATATACGTGAAGATCTTAATATTAAGATAGCTGCATTTTTAGTTGAAGAGAGCACACACACCTATTTACGAGCCTCATACATAGAAAAACCACCATTCTCTTTTAATGAACTATTCAAGACAATGATGATAAATTTTGTCAGAGGCATATCGACAGAGAAAGGAATAAAAATAATTGATGCTTATCTCGAAAAAGAAAAGAGTAATTAATAGAGATAAGTCGTTTAATAAATGAGTTTTATTAGTTCATTGATTCGAAGGTATAAAAATAAAATAAAGTATTTAAGTTGAAAGATGAATAAATCTATTATGAATCCAAAGATGTTAATGATGCTTTTAGTGATGTTACTCAGTCTTAATGGACTGAACGTTGCAAATGCTCAGCAAACTGATAGTTTGCACATCGATTTAAACAGTGCACTGGAAATTGCACTGAGTGAAAATCCCACCGTGAAAGTGGCTGATATGGAAATTAAAAAGAAGGAGTATGCTAAAAAAAGCGCATATGGTGCATTATTTCCTCAGATGGATGTAATTGGATCGTATCAGCGTGCAATTAAAAGGCAAACAGTATATTTTGATGAAGGATTTGGTTTCGGGGGTGATATAGATCCAAATGATTATACTCCCGAAGAACTTAAGATTTTAGAAGTATTTGGTAAAATGATGTCACCTGATCCAGAATCATCAGGTGATGGAATTCAAATGGGACGTTTTAATGTATGGACTGCAGGTCTTAATGTGAATATGCCATTGGTTGTTCCTTCATTATGGAAGAATATTCAGATGAGCGAAGTGGATATACGACTCGCAATGGAGCAGGCCAGAGCTTCGCGAATTGATCTTATCAACCAGGTTAAGAAAGCCTACTTCAGTCTATTACTTGCTCAGGATAGTTATAATGTATTAAAGCTCACATATGAGACCGACTCATTAAACCTTGTTAATATTAAAAATAGATATAACCAGGGCATAGTTGCTGAGTATGATGTTGTTACTGCCGAGGTTAGGTTAAAGAGTCTGATCCCCAATATTCTGCAGGCAGAAAATATGAGAAAGATTGCAGAACTTCAATTGAATATGCTAATGGGTATCGATGGTGATTTACCACTAAAAGTAACGGGATCACTTGATGAATATGAAGCTACAATTTCAAACATTATAATACCTGCAGATACGTCATTATTGCAGAATAGTGATATTAAGCAGTTCGATTTACAGGCTCAGCAGGCAAAAAATGCATATGAGATACAGAAGCTGCAGTATGCACCTTCACTTGTTACTTCTTTCAATTGGACTTATATGAGTCAGAATAACGACTTTCGATTCAGTGATTATCGTTGGGATCCATATTCAACAATTGGAATAACACTTCAAATTCCTCTTTTTAGCGGTGGACAGCGATATCATAATGTAAAACAGTCAGAAATCCAACTGCACCAGCTAGGGGAACAGCGTAAAAATCTGGAGAGATCATTAAAGCTATCCATAAAAAATAATTTTGATCTGATAAACAAAAATATAGAACAGGTAATAGCCTCACAGTCTTCTGTAGAACTGGCTCGCAGGGGTCACGAAATAACCTTGAAGAGATATGAAACAGGAATGGGAACAATTGTTGATGTAAATGCAGCTGCACTTGCCGTTCTTAATGCAGAACTTCAAAACAGAAATGCTATATATGACTATCTGGCTGCAAAGGCCGATTTGGAAAAGGTAATCGGTTATGAGATTGCACCTATTGAAGATATTAACTGGTGATATACAATATTTAGAATTTAATATTTAATAAACTGAAAAATAAAAACAATATAACTTTATGAAAATGCAAAACTTATTTAAGTTTATTCCATTACTGTCGATTGCTCTGCTATTATCATGTGGTGGATCGGGACAAACCGAAAGCACAGAAAGTGAAGCATCACAAAAGACAAAAGTGCGTGTGGAAGAGGTTAAACTGGTTCCCGTAGATCAGATTTCCACATTTACTGCAACTGTTGAGGCCGATAAGGTAAACAATATCGCTCCTGCAATGGGAGGACGTATTCGTGAGATTTATGTTGAAGTTGGATCACAAGTAAGAAAAGGTCAGGTACTTGTTGCAATGGATGCTTCTACTTATTCACAACAGGAAACACAGGTTGCTACTTTAAGGAGAGATTTCGAAAGATATAAAGAGTTGTATGAAGTAGGAGGTATTTCAAAACAGCAGCTCGATCAGGTAAAAACTCAGCTGGATGTTGCAGAAACAGCAATGAATAACTTGGGAGAAAATACCAAACTCGTAAGTCCCCTAAATGGAGTAGTAACCGCTCGTAATTACGATCCGGGTGACGTAGCAATGCAATTGCCAATTCTAACAATTGAGAGTATGAACCCTGTGAAGGTTACACTTAATGTATCCGAAAGATTTTACAGTCAGGTAAAAATTGGAATGCCAGTTGAAGTACAAGCTGATGCCCTTGGAGATGAGGTGTTTGAAGGTAAGATATCCCTGATATACCCCACAATCGATCCGGTATCACACACTTTCACAGTTGAGGTTTCAGTTCCAAATAATAATCAGAAGCTTCGTCCAGGTATGTTCTCACGCGTGAAAATGAATTTTGGAACAAATGACCGTCCTCTGCTCAGCGATTTAGCAGTGCTTAAGCAGGTAGGATCAAACGACCGCTATGTATTTGTTGAAGAGAACGGTAAAGCAAAATATACTATAGTTCAACTAGGTGCAAGAATTGATGACAAGTATGAGATCATTTCGGGATTAAATGCCGGAGACAAGGTAATTATTCATGGAAATACCAACCTTATTGATGGTTCGGAAGTTGAAGTGATAGATTAATTAATTATGTGTTATCTAAGATATAAATAGGATAAAATAGAACAGATATATGAAAATATATGAAACCGCGGTAAAAAATCCCGTGGGAACATCACTAATTTTTATCGGAGTTGTACTGATTGGACTTCTGTTTTACAGACAGTTGCCAATCGACCTCTATCCCAATATCGACCTTAATATTGTGTCGGTCATGACCACCTATTCGGGTGCGGGAGCACAGGATGTGGAAGCAAATGTTACACGACCACTCGAGGATGTATTAAATACAACCGAGAAACTAAAAGAGATTACATCTCAGTCGAGAGACGGCTTATCAATGATAATGCTTGAGTTTGATTATGGTACCGATATGGATGCTGTAATGAATGATGTGAGAGATAAAGTGTCCCTAATATCGGGGTTTCTTCCCGATGGCACTGAAGATCCCATGATTCTTAAATTCAGTTCAGACATGATACCTGTAGTAGTCCTTTCGGCTACAGCAGAAGAAAGTGCCAATGCATTATATAAGATTCTTGATGAGCAGGTTGCAAACCCCTTAAATCGTATTACAGGAGTAGGAACTGTATCGGTAGGAGGTGCCCCTCAGCGTGAAGTGCAGGTAAATGTAGTACCAGCCAAGCTTGAAGCATATAACATGTCACTAGAACAGATTGCACAGGTAATTGCTGCTGAAAATGTAAACGTACCTGCTGGTAACATCGATATAGGTTCCCAAACTTATATGTTACGTCTTGAAGGTGAATTCAAGAATAGTAAAGATCTGAATGATATAGTTGTTGGAAGCAGCATGGGGCGTCCTGTATATCTAAGAGATGTTGCAACTGTTAGCGATACTCTTGAATCACGAGTACAGGAAAACTATACTAATGGCAGACGAAGTGCAAGTATAATTGTACAAAAGCAATCAGGGGCTAATACTGTTGCAATTGCAGATGCTGTTAATGCAGCATTGCCTGAACTGCAGAAGTCTCTGCCACCAGATATTGAGATTGAGTCTGTAATGGATACATCAGACTACATTAAAACATCAATCAATAGTTTGCTTGAGACTATTTTCCTGGCTTTGATAATTGTTGGTATAGTAGTACTGTTTTTCCTGGGCAGATGGCGTGCAACCATTATTGTAATGGTTACAATCCCAATTTCGCTTATCGGATCATTCATATACCTTTTTATAACGGGTAACTCTATAAATATCATATCTCTTTCGGCTCTCTCCATCACCATAGGTATGGTAGTTGATGATGCTATCGTTGTACTTGAAAATATTACTTCTCATATCGAACGAGGCAGTCGTCCAAAGCAGGCAGCTGTTTATGGAACAGAAGAGGTTTCGCTATCTGTTATCGCATCAACACTAACCATTATTGCAGTGTTCCTGCCGATGACAATGGTAGGCGGTTTTGCAGGAGTTATGTTTAAACAGTTGGGCTGGATGGTTACTATTATCATCTCTCTTTCATTGATAATATCACTTACTCTCACACCAATGATGAGTTCACATATGTTGCGCTCAGTAAAAGATATTAAAATGAATGGGTTCGACAGATGGTATCACAACAACATATTACCTGCGCTCGATAAACTTGATCATGGATATAGCAAGTTGGTAAACTGGGTTTCAAGAAGAAGGAGAACAACACTGTTTGGAGTTGTTGTGATATTCATAATAGGTATAATTATTTCCGCTATTACTCTTAAAACAAGCTTCATGCCTGAATCAGACAATAATAGTATAGGATTAACTATTGAGATGCCAACAGGTACACGTATGGAAGTTGCAAGGGAGGTTGGACATAATATTGTAAATAACTTGAGGGATAAATATCCGGAAATTGAAATTATCTCTTTTTCAGTTGGTACTGCCGGTGAAGGTGATACTTACGCAGCAATGCAGGATAATGCCCCAAATATTATGACATATAACATCCGACTCAAGGAAGCTAAATATAGAGATAAAACTATATATGATATTTCAGATGAGATGCGAAATGATCTCGCTTCAATGCCGGAACTCAATCGCTTCCAGGTGATGCCTGGTGGTGGTGATATGGGAATGGCAGGAGGAAACAATGTTGCAGTGAAAGTTTTCGGATATGATCTTGCAGTTACAGATGCTATCGCTGCAGAACTGAACAGTAAATTATCTGAAGTAGATGGATTAAGAGATATTGTTATTTCACGTAAGGATTATAGTATGGAATATCAGATTCAGTTCGATCGCGAAAAACTTTCACTGAATGGTCTTAATATGGCAACAGCTTCTAATGCAGTTCGTAACAGAATAAACGGTCTGGTAATGTCACGTTATCGTGAAGATGGTGAAGAGTATAACATACGTGTTCGTTTTGAAGAGCAATATCGTCAATCTATCGAGGATATTGAAAATATCCTAATCTATAACCCAATGGGTTCTGGAGTTAGAGTAAGAGATCTGGGTACGGTAGTAGAATCTTCTTCACTACCTCAAATCGACAGGCAGGACCGTGAAAGAATTGTCACAGTTACTGGAACAATATACGGCAGAGCCTTGAGTGAGGTAGTTAAAGATGTCGATGCAATTCTCGCACAGATTGATGTTCCAACAGGTGTGCAGATAGAAATTGGTGGTACTCTCGAAGATCAGCAAGAGTCCTTCGCCGAGCTTGCACTCCTTCTGCTGATAGTATCAATTCTTGTATATATTGTACTAGCATCTCAGTTTGAATCTCTCACCTATCCGTTTATGATTATTCTTACAATTCCTTTTGCTTTTACGGGTGGATTGCTTCTACTTGCGATAACCGGTGAGCCACTGGGAATAATGGGATATGTGGGACTTATCATGCTTGTGGGTATGGTTGTAAAAAATGCTATTGTGCTTATCGACTATATCAACCTGAATCGTGAAAGAGGTATGTCAATTATTACAGCAGTAGTTCATGGTGGACGCTCGAGGTTACGTCCGGTATTGATGACAACTTTAACTACTATTTTGGGTATGATACCTCTTGCAATAGGTACCGGACAAGGTTCCGAAATGTGGCGTGCACTTGGTATAGCAATTATTGGTGGTATGACATTCTCCACAATTATTACACTTATACTAATACCTGCGCTTTATTCTATGATGGCGGGTTATGGTGTTCGTCGCAGACGTAAGAAACATCGTTTAGTTATTGAGGAAAACAGGTAGTAATTAGTTAGAATAAATGAAAAAAAGAGATTTATGAAAGCAGTAATGATTGTATTAGACCAGGCTCACTACGATGAGATTGTTGAAAATCTGAACACATTAAATATACGCGGATTTACTTCCTGGAGAGAAGTTCATGGCAGAGGCAGTAAAAATGGAATTCCTCATTATGGTTCTCATGCGTGGCCTTCAGTTAATAATTCAATTCTCACAATTGTAGAAGATGACAGGGTTCCACTTTTATTGAAATATCTAAAAGATCTGGATAATGAGTCACCCAACCTTGGCTTAAGAGCATTTGTCTGGAATATTGAAGATATGATTTGAAACAATTTTGATTTGATTATATTTTTTAAAGGGATGCAATAAACAGTTGCATCCCTTTATTTATTTTGCAGAACCGCTATTCAACCTGTACATTACCCATACCTTATTCTTACATTGTTCTTACATTGTTCTTACCTTCTTCTTATATACCTTATATATTTAGAAGGAAGAGAAGGCAAGGGTAAAGGCCAAACAAGATTAAAATTCAGCCAATCTATTGTCTTAATAATATTTCGATATACAATATTGATGACTATATTACCTGTTTTGCATAATGAGTACCTTCTGTCCTATATTTATATATCAAATAATGAATAACGAGATTATTACTGATATCCAATGGTTTTGTTTCTGCAAAATTGTTATATTAAAATCGGATAAATTTGAACGAATCTATACTATAAATGTTTTAACTATTAATAATTTTAATTATCGGCTAATCTGAAAAGATTATTAATTATTTATTTAACAACAGTTGATATCATTAATTCAGTAAAATATGAGTGTTATTAGAAGTCTGCTTGATACAGATCTTTATAAGTTTACAACAAGCTATGCTTATTCCAAGCTTTTCCCAAGAGCACATGGAGAGTTTGAATTTGTGGATAGGAGTAATGGTGATTATCCTGATGGGTTTGACATACTGCTGAAAAAAGAGATAGAGAAGATGTCAACTTTATCACTTTCTCAAGGAGAGGAGAATTTTATCAGGCAACAGATGCCATATTTACCACCCACTTATATAGATTTCCTTAAAGGTTTCAGATTTGACCCCTCTGAGGTTGATATCAGGCTTGAAGATAAAAAGCTACATATAAACGCTAAAGGACTCCTTTATAGGGTGACACTTTGGGAAACTCCTATACTTGCAACAGTGTCAGAGCTGTTTTTCAGGGAGATGGGAAAATATCCCGACAGGAAGTATATGGAGGAGGCTGCTATTGAAAAAGCGATGAGAATGAAAGAGCATGATATAACATTTTCACTCTTTGGAATGCGGCGTAGGTTTAGCTTTGAAGTGGAAGACAGAGTTACAGAGCTTCTTAAGCAACATGCAGGTGATAGTTTATATGGCACCAGTAATGTTTACATGGCATACAAGCACAACCTTAGTGTTTCAGGCACTCATCCGCATGAATGGGTTCAGTTTCATGGATCAATATATGGCTATAAGATGGCCAATTATATGTCAATGGAAGATTGGATAAATGTTTTTGATGGTGATCTTGGCACTGTTCTCACTGATACATATACAACCGATGTTTTCCTTCGCAATTTCAGTAAGAAACATGCAGCATTGTTTACAAGTCTGAGACATGATAGTGGAGATCCGTTTGTTTTTATTGATAAAGTAATTCGCAGATATGAAGAGTTGCGAATTAATCCAAAGATGAAGTATCTGGTGTTCTCAGATAGTCTTAATGTAGATAAAGCAATAGAAATTAAGAATTACTGCAACAATCGAATAGGATCAACTTTTGGAATTGGCACTAACCTTACCAATGATGTCTCATCAAAAATAAAAAGCATGAATATTGTCATGAAGCTCTTTCGCTGTAAAATGACAGCAAAAGAGGAGTGGCAGGAGTGTGTGAAGCTATCAGATGTAGAAGGTAAGCACACAGGTAGTGAAAGAGAGATAATGCTTGTGAAAGCTACATTGGGATTATAGCTGTTTCCTGTATTCGCTGCTGTTTCCTGCGGCATCAGTTGCAGTAAATACTAAAGTTAGCTTCTCTCCCTTAGGGAGTCTCGATTCATCAAAATCATAAGTATATACAGATGATTTAGAATCGTGAGTAAACAGCACAAACTCACCATTGATCTCGCCTCTGAATGAGGCAATCCCACTTTTATTGTCAGTAAGCCTTATCCGAATACGTCGCTGACTAGTCCAGTTTTCCGGTGCCAGAGGAGTGATTACAGGTGGCTGAGTGTCTGCCGATATAGCATAACTATCTCCCAGTTCTCTTATTGAAACTGAAATCCCGCCTCTGTTATATTTGCCCCCAACCCAACTGTCGGAGCCGTTATCATTAAGTCTGACAATGCCATAATTATTCTTGTTGCTAAGAGTATCACTATTTAGTTTTATCCATAGATCAGCACTGTTATGTAGAGGTACAGGATTGTTATGCAGTGAATGAATGTCAGAATAGTAGCTGCTGTTTTTCTCTTTTTCGTAATTGAAACATAAATCAGAATAGAGGTTACCTGATGGGATATAAATGCTGAATCCCATTTCCAGATAGGAGTTATCTGTATTCCACAACATCCTGTTTTTACATTCAGTTGTTTTTTGAATAGGTTGTTGCATTCCGTTAACCTTAAATCTGTAACTCAGTGTGTTACCATAATGATCTTCAAGTTCGTAATGAAAGTCATACTCCCTTTCTTCATCTATTTCAACATACCCATTATTTATAGAGTTGTAGAAGGGTAGGGAGTTACCAGGTTCAATAAACGACTTCATAAAGTAGGATCTGTTCTTCTTGAAGTCAACAAAGTCGATAAAAGAGTTCAACATTCTTGTATCAGAGAAAGAAAATCGGTTGATTGTGCTGCTGAAGACAGGGTTACCATCAACAAACAATCTGATATACTTTACCCCATAAATGTTATTCTGACCATTCATTCTATCATATGCCTTAACTCCTATACCAATAAGACCCCATGCATTAATTGTTCTGCCAAGTCGCACCGGATTACCATTGGCATCCTTACTGATATTAATTCTGATTGGGTCTATTGAACCATTAATAATCCCCCTGTCTTTAACAGGATAAAAAGCAATTCCTCTCAAGTCGGGCTTTTGAGTATCAGCTATTGCAGGTAAAAATTCAAGAGCATCTAAAGGATCTTCAGACTTGGAATCACGTATCTCGAAATGGAGATGCGGACCACCTGAACTGCCCGTATTGCCACTCAAAGCAATCTGCTGTCCACGTTTTACAGGAAATAATTCTGCTTCGGGATAAAGATTAATACTGTAGCTTTCAAGCTCATATTGTTTTGATTTCACATAATCGGCAATCTCTTTCGAAAAACTGTTCAGGTGAGCATAAACACTCGTGTGTCCGGTTGACGGGTGATCAAGATACAGAGCAAGTCCATATCCTCCCGGAGATACACTTATTCTTGAAACATAACCATCTTCAATAGCCAAAATGGGCTTGTTAACAGCCTGTTGAGTTTTGAAATCGATTCCGGAATGAAAATGGTTACTTCTAAGCTCCCCAAAACCTCCACTTAATGCAGGAGGTATGTTTACAGGATATCTGTAAATCTGAGAATATGCTGATAATGTAGACAGTAGTACTAGTAAAACAGATATATATCGAGAAGTTCTAAAAATCATTATTAGTGGTTTTTACACATTAAAATGTTATGCCTTATTATGAGAGGCAATAGATGTACTGTAGTTTGCTTATAAATAAAAAGAATTGAACTAAAGTACAAAAAATAAAAGACTTATTTATGAAAATTTGAGAATAAAACAGTGTTAATAATATCAACTGCAACCTCTTTCTTAGATTTTAATCCGAATGCCACCTTTTCACCTTTTCGGGAAATTATTGTCACCTTATTTGTATCCTTTCCAAAACCAGCTCCCTCATCCTGCAAAGAGTTGAGTACTATATAGTCGAAATTCTTCTTCTCCAGCTTTTTTATAGCATTAGCCTCTTCATCATTGGTTTCCAATGCAAAACCGATAAGAAGCTGGTCAGACCTTTTAATTTTCCCAAGTGAGGCGGCAATATCCGGATTAGGAGTAAGATCAATTGTAATTTTCTCACTCTCTTTTCTCTTAATCTTTTTGTCTTTTGAATGAGATGGCTTGTAGTCGGCAACAGCAGCAGATAAAATAGCTATATCCATCTGAGGAAATATATTCATAGATTCTTGGAACATCTCCTCAGCCGATTCTACATTAATAGTTTTGATATTTTTATTTGTTGCTGTGAGATTAACAGGTCCGGTAATAAGAGTTACCTCGGCACCTCGTGAGGCACACTCTTCCGCTATGGCATAACCCATTTTGCCTGAAGAGAAATTGCCTATAAATCTGACAGGGTCAATACGCTCATAAGTGGGTCCCGCTGTTATCAGAATTTTTTTTTTATTTAAATCGTCTGCTTTAGAAGTTACACTATCTGAACTGAAAAATTTATCCAGTATTGCAACAATATTCTCAGGTTCCTCCATTCTGCCTTTACCTTCGAGATGACTGGCAAGCTCTCCTATACCAGGCTCAATTATATGCACACCATCATCAATAAGTCTCTGAATATTTCGTTGAGTAGATACATGCTTAAACATATCCAGGTCCATTGCCGGAGCAGCAAATACAGGTGCTTTCATTGAGAGGTAAGTAGTTATCAGCATATTATCAGCAATTCCATTAGCCATTTTACCCAGTGTAGAAGCTGTGGCAGGTGCAATAATCATCAAATCAGCCCATAAGCCCAGGTCAACATGACTGTGCCACGTACCATCACCGGTAGCAAAGAACTCGCTAATCACAGCTCTTCCTGATAAAGCTGATAAAGTAACAGGAGTGATAAATTCTTTTCCTGCTGGCGTGATTACAATCTGCACTTCAGCACCTTGCTTTACAAGTAATCTGGTAAGTACTGCTGATTTATAGGCTGCAATACTGCCTGTTATACCTAAAACTATATGTTTTCCTTTTAGCGACATAACTTCTAAATTAGTATTACAAATATAGATTAAATATTTTGCTGCAACAAATAAAGTGTTAGAATAGCTAAATAATAATTGTTTTTAATATCTTTGTTGCTAAATAACGTTAAATTAGTAAAATCATTTGGTACTTTGTATTGCATAATACCTTGCTTAAAGTATATTTGTATAAAAAAAAATCGGGCACAGGTATATTTTAAGATAAATAAATAAGATCATGAATATAGAGAATACACAAAGTCAAATGCGAAAGGGAGTTTTGGAGTATTGTATTCTTTCAATAATAAAAAGAGGAGAAGCTTACCCGGGAGATATCATTGAGGAGATGAAAAATGCCGGTCTACAACTTCTGGAGGGAACGCTTTATCCATTACTCAACAGGCTTAAGAATGCCGAAGTATTAAGCTATCAATGGGTAGAAAGTACATCTGGCCCCCCAAGAAAATATTTTAGTCTGACCGAAAAAGGGTGTGCTTTTTACTCGCTCCTTGAGACTACATGGAATGAGCTTGCTACAGGAGTAGAGACATTGACTCGTCAGAAATCTGATGACATATGTGCTGATTTAGAGGCTTCATCAGAAGCAGATGAAGAGGAAAAGAGTGAAGATAGGGTAGAGAGTGTAACTGATAATAATGGCGACGAATAAATCCGAATACTTGCAAAAAATATATTTAATCGTATGAAAAAGGTAATCAATATTAATTTCCAGGGACAAGTTATTGCAATTGAAGAAACTGCTTACGAAATATTGAAGCAATATATCGAAAGCCTGAAAAAGTATTTTTCCCAAGAGGATGGTGGTGATGAAATTGTTAACGACATTGAGAACCGTATTGCTGAGTTATTCGGAAATAGGTTGAAATTAGGAATCAATTGTATTACTGATGATGACGTTGAATCAATAATTAACAGTATTGGTAGACCTGAAGATTTTGATACTGAGTATAAAGTAGATTCAGAATCTGAATCTAAGAAAATAGATGAAGAGGTTTCAGAAGAATCTGAACTTAAGTCTGAAGAAGAACCACGAACTCTTAACAGAAACTCAAAAGATCAAATCATTGGTGGTGTATGTAGTGGAGTTGCACATTATTTTAAAATTGATCCAACATGGATTAGACTGTTGTTTGTGATTTTCTTCGGGATTTTATTCTGGGTATATATAATTCTTTGGATTGTACTTAAAGCTAAACCGCTTGAATCTAATGTGACTAAGAGACTTTACAGAAATCCAAATGATAAGTATATAGCAGGTATTTGTGGTGGTATAGCAGCTTATTTTAAGATTGAGTCATGGATACCCCGTCTGATTTTTATATTGCCTCTTTTTATAAATATATTTGGAATCATATCATTTTTTCCACTGAGTCACCTTTTTAAGGATGTTGATTTTAACTGGAATATAAATGGCAGTGTATTATTGTTATATTTAGTGCTTTGGGCTATTGTGCCTGAGGCTAAGACAGTGAAACAGAAGCTCGAGATGATGGGCGAAGATGACTATATAAAAAATATCAGAAACAGGGTTAATGATAATGTTGCAAGCACTAAATCCAAAAATGCAGCTGATAATACTGGTTCTGAGAACAGTTTCAAGAACAATAATACACAAATGCCTCCTGAACCTCCGAAAAGTGAGAGGAAATATTCAGATTCGGCTAGTTCAGAAAGATCTGGATGTATGAATGTCTTTATGGTTCTCTTAAAAATAGTGTTTTTTACATTTGCCGGAATATTTGCACTGACACTACTTGCAGTTTTTGGAGGTCTGTTTTTTGCAGGCACACAGCTAATATCGCTTAAGTCGCTTTTTATTGATCCGGGATATGAAAATAACCTTCTGATAGCTTCTTTAATAGCTCTTACAGTTGTACCTATTATTTCAATTATAATATGGATTATACGCCGTGTTATGAAAGCTAAATCACGCCCGTTTATTGGTGTTGTTGTCTCAATATTGTGGTTCTCGGGTCTTGTTATGTCAGGTATACTTGCATCTGAAGTGGCTGATAAATTCAAAGCACAAGCTTCTGATGAAGAGACTTTGGTCTTGAATCCTACCTCTTCTGGAAAATTATATATAGAGATGGAGCCATATCGTAATGATTATGCAGAATATAGATTCGGTTTTGGATATAATCCTGGAATAGATGAACTTCCATATAAAAATGTAAACGAAGATTCATTACTCTTTAACTCCATAAATCTGCAGATAAGACAAAGCACTGATTCACTTTTTCATGTGAGGAAGATTGCAGCATCATACGGAAATGATCTACGTCAGGCAAAGAGCGATGCTGAGCAATTCAGCTATAATATTGTTCAAAAAGATTCAGTCATATTATTGCCGGAGTTTTTCTCTGTACCAGCTGAACAAGGGTATCGCAAACAGAGTATTACAGTAGAAATTGCAGTACCTGCAGGTAAGTCGGTTGAGGTGAGCGATGTGTTGGAAGAGTACAGGGAAAATGAACCTCCTGCTGTTGCAAGAAAAAGGATAAGAAGCTATAGAAGTTCTTATACACCAGTTACTTTATAAGATTCATTATTTTTATTATACATTCATTATAACATTCATTGTGGACGAAGAGAGCTGTCTGTGAAAGATAGCTCTCTTTTTTTTAAATAAAATCCTGAAAATGTTGGTAACAGTTTGAAAAATCCTCTATCTTTGCATCCGCAAAATAGAATATTAATTAAAACGTTCTTTTAATTGTAAATTTGACGCCCGGATGGCGGAATTGGCAGACGCGCTAGTTTCAGGGACTAGTGTTGGCAACAACGTGCAGGTTCGACCCCTGTTCCGGGCACCTTATCAAGCGCAGGTGGTGAAATTGGTATACACGCTACTTTGAGGGGGTAGTGCCGGTTACGGCGTGTGAGTTCGAGTCTCATCCTGCGCACTCTTCATGGTAAGATCTATCTATGAAAATACTCACTTCACAACAGATTCGGTATGTAGATGCCGAGACCATCAAAAGAGAAGCTATTTCTTCGCTTGAGTTAATGAAGCGGGCTTCTACTGCATTCTACAACTGGTTCATCGAGAAATATTCTAATAAAAGCACTTCTGTACTTATTTTTTCCGGAGTAGGGAATAATGGTGGAGATGGGTTGTTTATTGCCCGTTTACTACATAAATCGGGTTACAGTGTAAAGGTGTGTATTGTTGAGTATAAGAATCAATATAGCGAAGATTGTGCTCATAATTTCCGCCGTGCTAAAGCAGAGAATATTTCAATAATTAAAATTTATAATGAAGATCAAATACCAGATATATGTAAATATGATGTGGTTATTGATGGGATTTTCGGGACCGGACTTTCGAGAGATGTCACCGGAATTGCTGAATCTGTAATTGGGAAAATAAATGAGAGTGGCGCAAAAGTTATCAGTATAGATGTGCCTAGCGGTCTCTTTCTTGAAAGAAAAACAACTTTTGCTGTTAAAGCCACAGAAACAGTAACATTTCAAATACCAAAGCTGGCTCTGTTTTTACCGGAAAATAACTTGTTTACTGGTAATGTTACTATAATTGATATTGGATTGAATGAACAAGCAATTTCCGAATCTGATAGTAATATTTACTTTACTGAGAAAAGTGAGATATCGAAACTTATTAAGCCCCTGAATTTATTTGCACATAAAGGTACTGTAGGTCATGCTCTCATAGTGGGTGGAAGTCTTGGAAAGTGTGGTTCAGTTTGTTTAGCTTCGAGGGCTGCTTTGAAAACAGGGTGTGGATTAGTTACCGCGTATATGCCAAAGTGTGGTGTACAGGTTATTCAGATCAATTTTCCCGAAGCGATGGCAATAGAGGATAGAGGTGAAAGATATATCTCCAATATTGATTTCGAAATTAAGCCTGATGCAATTGGTATTGGAGTGGGAATGGGACAAAATGAAGAGACAAAAAAAGCACTCCACGATTTTTTAATTAATAATAAAGTACCATTGGTTATAGATGCAGATGGAATAAATATTCTTTCCTCGAACCACAATTGGATAGAACTACTGAAACCTGATACTATATTAACTCCACATCCGGGTGAACTTTCAAGATTGGTTGGTGGATGGAGCGACGACTATGATAAAATTCAGAAAACAAGGTTATTCGCACAAAAGTATAACTTGATAATTGTTGTGAAAGGTGCATATACTTTAATCATAGATTCTGAAAATATTTATATGAACAGTACAGGTACTCCTGCACTTGCAACAGCCGGAAGCGGTGATGTTTTAACCGGAATTATAACAAGTCTGCTTGCTCAGGGATATAATCCTATTGATTCCGCAAAAGTAGGGGTTTACATTCATGGTATGACTGCAGATTTTACAACCAAATCAATTAATCCCAGATCATTTGTTGCTTCCGATATAATTGAAAATATTGGAAATGCATATAATAATCTCGAAAAAATCAGATGATTAGTTTGTGATTTACAATTAAATTATCTAATTTTGCACCTCATTTTGCCAATAGGCTCTATAAGAAGTCGCACTAAGTGGCTCGCCTCAGGCATATAACGTCAAGTTATTTTATATATGTACGTAATAGTAGATATTCAGGGTCAACAATTTAAAGTTGAACAAAATCAAAGATTATTCGTCCACAGAATAAATGCTGAGCAAGGTAGCGAAGTGGAGTTTGAAAAGGTGATGCTCATTGATAAAGATGGTGAAGTCACAGTTGGAACTCCAGTAGTGGATGGAGCAAAAGTAGTTTTAGAAGTTCTTTCTCACGTAAAAGGTGACAAAGTACTCGTTTTCAAAAAGAAAAGAAGAAAAGGTTACAGGAAACTAAACGGACATCGTCAACAGTTTTCAGAAGTGAGAGTTAAAGAAATTATTGCTTAATCAGTTAAAATCAGAAGAAAATGGCACATAAAAAAGGAGTTGGTAGCTCGAAGAACGGCCGCGAATCGGAAAGTAAACGATTGGGCGTTAAATTGTATGGTGGAGAAATAGCTAAAGCAGGAAATATTCTTGTTCGTCAACGTGGTACTTCTCATCACCCGGGTGAAAATGTAGGTATTGGAAAAGATCACACACTGTTTGCTTTAGTAGACGGAGTTGTGGTATTTCGCAAGAGAAAAAATAATCGCTCGTACGTATCAGTACAGCCTATGGTAGAAGCAGAAGCTTAATATGTTTCTGACCTTGTCCAGTTAAACGAAACTAGGACCATAATATAATATTTTTTAGTTGATAATTAAAAGGGTGATTTCACTATGTGATATCACCCTTTTTTTACATTATCTTCCTGGCGTACAGATTTATCAAACTAGCTTTTATCCAAAAGCTAAAGTTTGACTATTTGTGCCTATCGGATAAAACCTCTTCGATATCTTCCAGACGCAGATTCTTTGTTTTAAGTAATATCAGGAAGTGGTACATTAAATCAGCTGCTTCATTTTTAAACAATTCAAGATTATCATCCTTTGATTCAATAACTAACTCTACAGCTTCTTCGCCAACCTTCTGTGCTACTTTATTAATTCCTTTACTGAATAGTTGTGCCGTATAAGATCCTTCTGTATTATCTGTGATTCTTTGCTCAATTACTTTCTCTAGTTCGTATAAAAAACCTTTTGAAGTAGTTTTATCACCATCAAAACATGAGGTTTTACCTGTGTGACAAGTATGTCCGATTGGTTTTGCCTTTATAAGAATTGTATCATTATCACAATCTGTCCTAATATCTTCAACCATAAGGTAATTACCAGAAGTTTCACCTTTTGTCCATAGTCTACCTTTGCTTCTGCTGAAAAAGGTCACCTTACCTTCTGTCTCTGTTTTTTCTAACGCTTCTTTATTCATATAGCCCAGCATTAGGACCTGTAATGTATTGGTATGTTGTACAATAACTGGTACCAGACCATCACTCTTTTCAAAGTCTATTTTCATCGTATTTCTATATTTTGTTCTTTTAAATATTTCTTTAATTCAGGTATGGGGATTTCTCCAAAATGGAATACAGATGCACCTAATGCTGCACTGGCCTTGGTTTTCTTAAAGACTTCTGCAAAATGCTCTTTAGTGCCTGCTCCACCTGAAGCAATTACAGGAATGTTTACAGCTTCACAAACTTTACCAGTTATCTCTATGTCGAATCCGGCTTTAGTTCCATCGTAATTCATTGAAGTCAATAGTATTTCACCTGCACCCATTCTTTCTCCCTCTTTTGCCCATGTGGTTGTTAATAAAGGGGTAGGGGTTCTGCCTCCATGAACATAAACCTTCCACTCACCATTATCTTCTTTTTTAGTATCTATGGCTAGAACTACGCATTGACTACCAAACTGATCGGCAATTTCTGTTATAAGTTGAGGTCTTTCTACTGCGGAGGAGTTGATACTTACTTTATCGGCACCAGCTTTTATTATTAGCCTGGCATCTTCTACTGATCTTATTCCACCACCCACAGTGAAGGGTATATTAATCTCACGTGCAACCTTTTCAACAAGTTCTGTAAGTGTTTTCCTGTTTTCTACTGTTGCTGTTATATCCAGGAAAACAAGTTCATCAGCTCCTTCAGATACATAACGTTTAGAAAGTTCAACTGCATCACCTGCATCGCGAAGTCCAACAAAATTAACTCCTTTTACTGTGCGACCATTTTTGATGTCTAAGCAGGGTATTATTCTCTTTTTTAGCATTATATTTTTTTTAATTTGACTACTTTATAATCCTTTTGCCAACAATAAAAATGTTGGTGGTTTTCTTAATCTGGATTAAAATCTCTGAGTTCATTCATACTGATGTTGCCTTCATATATAGCTTTACCTATTATTGCCCCTTCACAGCCTATCTGTTGAAGTAAATGTATGTCGGCAATAGATGTTACACCTCCGCTCGCAATTAATGAAATATGGCTCTTTGAAAGTATTTCTCTGTACAACTCCACAGAAGGGCCTTGTAACATACCATCCTTTGATATATCTGTGCAAATCACCATTTCAATACCTTTTTTCTGGTAATCGGTAATAAAGTCTACTACATCGACTTGTGATTCTTTCTGCCATCCGTGGGTTGCTATTTTCCTGTTGTAGCTGTCGGCTCCCAGAATAATTTTATCGGCTCCATATTTTGACAGCCATTCAGTGAACAGTTCAGGATTAATTATGGCTATACTGCCTCCTGTAATTTGTTTTGCGCCATTTTCAAATGCTATCCTTACATCATTATCGGATTTGATGCCTCCTCCAAAATCAATACTCAACGATGTTTTAGAGGCAATTTCATTTAATATATGATGATTTACAATATGATTTGATTTGGCTCCATCAAGATCTACAAGGTGAAGAAATTTAATGCCGTTAGCTTCGAACTCTTTAGCAACCTCCAGCGGATTCTCGTTGTATGTTTTTTGTGTGCTGTAGTCTCCTTTTGTTAATCTGACACACTTTCCGTCAATAATATCAATAGCAGGTATAATTCTCATCTTAACATTATAATTCAAGAAAATTCTTTAAAATAAGTTCACCCACATCTCCCGATTTTTCAGGATGAAACTGGGTGGCATAGAAATTATCTTTTCTCATTGCTGCACTAAAAGGTAAAATATAATTACAGGTTGCAATAGTTTGTTCACAAATTCCTGCATAGTAACTGTGAAGAAAATAAACAGCATCATCTTTATTTAATCCTTTAAATAGCGGTTCTGTGTTTATTGAGATGTTGTTCCAACCCATGTGAGGAACGATATCATCTGCAGGGAATTTTTTTACTGAAGTTTCGAAAATCTTAAGACATTCTGTATCTCCCTCTTCTGAGTACTGACACAGTAGCTGAAGTCCTAAACATATACCGAGTGTTGGTTGAAGTAAAGATTTAATACAGCCACTTAATCCGTTATTAGTTAGATGGTTCATCGCAGATTTAGCTTCTCCAACACCTGGGAATATCACTTTGTTTGCATTCTGAATTTTATTTATATCATCAGTGATTACACAATCAAAACCAAGTCTCTCAACAGCATTTTTTACTGAAGCAATATTACCTGCATTGTATTTAATAATTGCAACCATTACGTTTGTATGTTATTAACTGTATTAAAACAATTATAATGTTCCTTTAGTGCTGGGTATGCCTGTACCTTCACCTTTTTTGACAGCCATCTTAATAGCTCGTGCAAAGGCTTTAAATATAGCTTCTATTTTATGGTGCTCATTTACGCCCTCCGCCTTGATGTTAAGATTGCATTTAGCATTGTCGCTGAAAGATTTAAAAAAGTGCATGAACATTTCAGTAGGCATGTCACCAATATATTCTCGCTTGAAATCAACTTCCCACATCAACCAGGGTCGGCCTCCAAAATCTATCGCAACCTGTGCCAGGCAATCGTCCATTGGCAACATAAAACCATACCTCTCAACTCCTTTCTTTTTTCCAAGTGCTTGAAGGAAAGCGTCACCTAATGCAATTCCCACATCTTCTATTGTATGATGTTCATCTATATGCAGATCTCCTTTTACGATTATTGACAGATCTGCATTTGCATGACGGGCAATCTGTTCGAGCATATGATCAAAAAAGCCTAAGCCTGTTGAGATTTCACTTTTACCTTTACCATCAATATTTATTTTAATTGAGATATCGGTCTCGGATGTCTTTCGTGTAACACTTCCTATTCTAGGCTGAGATTTTAAAAAACGGTAGATTTCTTCCCATTCTGTTGTTGTAAGTGTAGCTTTTTCACTTAAAGTGCTACTTATTAAAATGGATTTACAGCCCATATTATCAGCTAGTTGAACATCTGTTAGTCTGTCTCCAATGACATATGAATTTTCTAAATCATAATCTCCTTTAAGATAGTGGGTAAGCATAGCCGTACCTGGTTTCCTTGTAGGTAGATTATCTTCCGGGAAAGATCTGTCTAACAGAATATCACTAAATCTAACACCCTCATTTTCGAATGTTTTCAAAATCATATTCTGTACAGGCCAAAATGTCTCTTCAGGAAAAGATGATGTGCCCAGACCATCCTGATTGCTTACCATTACTAGCTCATAATCTAGTTCACCTGCAATGCGTGACAGATATTGAAATACACCTGGATAAAACTCTAATTTCTCAAAGCTATCAATTTGTTCATCTTCTGGTTCAATAATAAGAGTGCCGTCACGATCAATAAATAGTACTTTCTTCATATTTAATTTAATGATTTTTCAACCTTCGGTATAATTTTTGAGAGCTTCAATAAGAGCCTCATTCTCTTTTGGTGTGCCAACTGTTATACGAATACAATCTGAAATAACAGAATTTCTATTTCTTACAATTAGTTTATTTGATACAAGGTAATTGTATAACTTATCCGCATCGCTAACTTTTATGAGTATGAAGTTTGCATCTGTAGGAAAAACTTTCTTGATTACAGATATTTTAGTAAACTCTTTAAGAAGATTATCCCGTTGCTCTAATATAACTTTCAGACGCCTCTCGAACTTCTTTGGTTTTGACAAGGCTTTTAGTGCCACTTCCTGATTAAATCTACTTACGTTATATGGGGGTTTAGTTTTATCCATTAACTTAATAATATTTGAATCAGCATATGCAATACCAACACGTGCACTGGCTAATGCCCAGGCTTTGCTAAATGTCTGCATAATGATCAAATTGGGAAACTCAGAGAGACGACCAATAAAACTTGGCTTATCGCTGAAATCAATGTATGCTTCATCTACAATAATAATTCCATTAAACTCATTCATCAGTACTTCGATATTCTTTAAACTGTTTCCTGTGGGATTATTGGGGGAGCATAAAAAAAGACATTTTGCGTTTTGTGAGAGAATCTCATCAACATTTAATTCGAAATTACTGTCGAGTGGTATTTTAATAATATTTACGTTGTTTATATTAGCAGATACTTCGTACATACCATATGTTGGGGGACAAATGATTACACTATCTTTTTGCGGTTCACAGAAAATTCTGAAAACCAAATCAATGATCTCATCACTCCCATTTCCGATACAGATATTATCAACTGATATACCTTTTATTTTAGAAAGAGATTTCTTAAGAGTACGTTGGTGCGGATCTGGATATCTGTTTTTATTTCCAAACGGATTTTCATTGGCATCAAGGAATATACCTTCATCACCCCAGAATTCATCACGTGCACTTGAATAAGGTTTCAGTTCCCAGATATTTGAGCGCACCAATGAGCGTAAATCAAACTTCCTCATCACTATTTTCAATATTTGTTATAAGTTTTTCTGCTAATACTCCTTGACGAAGAGTCATTGCATTTTTGTGTGCATAAAGCTTCTCAGCTTCTGCCATAGTTTCTACAGCATTACCAATGCTTCTTATACCCTCTTCACTAATTTGCTGAAATGTTATTTTTTTAATAAAACTGTCAAGTGATACACCGCTAAATGATTTTGCAAAACCACTTGTTGGCAAAGTATGATTTGTTCCACTTGCATAATCACCAGCACTTTCACAACTCCAGTTTCCAAGAAATACAGAGCCGGCATTAATGACTTCACGACTGACCAAAGATGGGTTTTCTACAGCCAGAATAAGATGCTCGGGTGCATACAGGTTGCTGAATGCAATACAATCTTCAATATCTTTAAACAGGATTGCTTTGCTGTTTTTTAATGCTTGGATAGCAATATCCTGACGTGGCAATGCTACAAGTTGATTGTCAATCTCCTTGTTTACTTCTTTGATCACTTTCTTATTACAAGAAAGCAGGATAACTTGACTGTCTGGTCCGTGTTCTGCCTGCGAAAGAAGGTCTGCAGCCACAAATGAGGGGTTGCAAGTTTGATCAGCTATAATTAGTACTTCACTTGGACCTGCAGGCATATCTATTGCTACTCCGTAGTATTGTGAAGAGCGTTTAGCTGCCATGACATATTGATTACCGGGGCCAAATATCTTATAGACTTTAGGTACAGTTTCAGTACCGAATGTCATTGCTCCAATTGCCTGGATACCACCTAAAGCAAAGACTTTTGTTACACCTGCGAGTTTTGCAGTATAGAGAATTGCAGGATCAATCTTCCCCTCTTTATCAGGTGGAGTACACAGTACTATCTCACTACAGCCGGCAATCATGGCAGGTACTGCAAGCATTAAGACGGTAGAAAAGAGTGGGGCAGTACCACCAGGTACATATATTCCAACCCTCTCTATTGGTCGGGATTCCCGCCAGCAAACCACTCCAGGAGCGGTTTCTACCTTAACAGCCTCTTCAATTTGAGATCTGTGGAACACCTCTATATTTTTTCTTGCAAGTTCAATAGACTGTTTCAAACGCTCTGATACTAATTTAGCAGCTTCGTCAATTGTTTCACTACTGACTATAAAGGACTCCTGATCAGGAAAGTCGAATCTCCTGCTATATGAAAGTACAGCTTTATCTCCTTTCCTATGGATATCATAGAATACTTTATCAACCGTTTTCATAAGCTTTTGTTGCTTAATCATAGGTCTTTCGGAAAGTTTCTCCCATTTTGAGGGAGAGGGATTTGAAATAATCTTCATTTTAATAAATCTGAATTGTGGTCTATAATATCATTTTCTCAATAGGAATAACGAGTATACCTTCAGCTCCATGCCGTTTAAGTTCATCAATTATCTCCCAGAAATCATCGTCATTTATCACCGAGTGAACGCTGCTCCATCCTTCATCTGCTAATGGTAAAATACTTGGAGATCTCATACCGGGCAATATCCTTACAATATCTGGAATAACTTCATTAGGAGCATTCAATAAAACATATTTTTTCCCTTTACCGTTTTTATATGCTTTAATTCGAAATAACATCTCATCCAGGAGTTGTTTCTTTATCGGTGACAGGTTTTTATTGCTAATTAAGACTGCCTGACTTCTAACAACTGTTTCAACTTCTTTTAATCCATTCATGATTAAAGTACTGCCTGTACTCACAATATCAAAAATACCATCAGCCAGCCCAATACTGGTAGCGATTTCAACACTGCCTCCTAATGCTTCAATATCTACTTTAATTCCTTTGGCATCGAAGAATTTACTAAGAATTTTGGGATAACTTGTTGCTATACGTTTATTGTTAAAATAGTCAACTCCATTATAATCATCGTCTTTAGGTATGGCTAGAGATAGACGACATCCTCCAAATCCAAGTTGTTCAACAATCTGTACATTTTTATCCTGTTCCCATACTTCATTTTCACCTAATATTCCAATGTCAGCCACACCTTGTTCAACATACTGTGGAATATCATCATCCCTGAGAAAAAGAACTTCCATTGGAAAATTTGATGCTACTGTCTTCAATTTTCGATCTCCGTTTGTGACTTTTATTCCACACTCTTTAAGCAATTCAATTGAATTTTCACTGAGTCTGCCACTTTTCTGTATTGCTATTTTAATCTTTTCCACTTCTTTTAAATTAATGGTTCTGCTTATTAGCTAATTAACAAAAAACCCGCCTGAATTGATTCAGACGGGTGTATAAATATTTTCAATAGGGTTTGTACATATCTATTTCATCTCGCCTGAATGCAAGTTAGAAAATGATGATGATGCAGCCCTTTTACTTTCATTTTGATGTTTTATTTCCGCAAAGTTAATGTAATTATTTTATTAAGCGCATAAAAAGTGAGAATTTTTACAGAATTACTCTATTTCCTATTTTTAAATATAATACTTTATGACACCATAGACATACTAAATTTTATCAAAAACTTTAGAAAAACGAATCTGACTAACTAAGCTTCACGTTTTTTTATGTAAGTTTGCATCCGATGAAACAAAAGCTGTTAATATCTGTTTTTATTTGGTCTTTAAGTATAGTATTTCTATACTCTCAAGCCCGTATAATTATACCTGAATCTGCTGAAAGTCAGGTGATGGCTGATTCACTACAACCTCCACAGGAAACCCAGCTCCCTATTGGTCAAACTTCACAATTAAATCATCTCTTACACGACCATGGAGCTGAGGCAGACTCTTTGCAAAAACTTTCGAGAATGACAATCTGGACGATTGATGCTAGGACCGGTAGTCGTCTACCAGCAGAATCAGATACAATACTTCATAATTATCAGCATACAACTCTACCGGATGGTGAATCAGTAGCCATGGGTTTTTTAGGTCCATTAGGATCTCCCTCTTTTTCTAAAATATTCAATGATAGACAAGAAACAGAACATTTTGTTTTTAATAATGCATATTATCCATATATAAAAAGAGCAGAAGAACTTTTGTTTGTTAATACACGTGTCCCTTATTCAAAGCTCGATTATCATCGAAGCGGAAATAAGCAGACAAGAGAGGAGCGATTCGGTGCAAGACTAACATCTAATTTTGGAAAAAGTCTTAATCTGGGGCTAGATGTTGATTTAATAAATTCAAAAGGATTTTATAATTCGCAATCTGTTAAAAATAATAATTTCTCGTTATTTGGAAGTTATTTATCTGATAGATTCGAAGGACATGCATTTATGAATCTTGGAAAGATTAGTAATTTTGAAAACGGAGGTATTACAGATGAAACTTTTATCACTGATCCTGAATCAATACAACAAAGCTTTACTCCAAGAGACATACCCATTAAATTTACAAATACATGGAATACAGTTGGGAACAATCGTTATTTCATTTCCGGGAGATATAACCTGGGTTATAAAGATGCCCCTAAGGACAGTTTAACTCGCGTTTCAGGAGAGTTTATTCCTGTAGCCAGTTTGGGGTTCTCATCTCAATACACACAGCAATTTCGTCGTTTCTTATCTCATGATACAACATTTGTAAATGTAGATGGAATACAGATGCATAACATTGATCGTTTTTATGCAAACCGTTATTATAGTGAAGCTGTAGATGACAGCATTCATTACACATCTTTTAAAAATACAGTTTCTTTAAGTTTACGTGAGGGATTTAAAGAGTGGGTGAAATTTGGACTAACTGCCTTTTTGGAATATGACCTGAGGAATTATTCAATGAGAGATACTGTCGGGACTAATAGAACTCGGCATAGAGAAAACTCTGTTACTATCGGTGGAGTACTAAATAAACAACAGGGAGAGAATTTACTCTTCAATATCAGAGCTGATCTAGGTGTTCTTGGTGTTAACATTGGAGAATTCAGAGTACTGGGGGATATCGAGACAGGGTTTGATATAGCAGGTAAACGTGTAGGTTTGTCAGCTGAGGCATATATGAAAAATATTAGACCAAGATATCTGCAGAATAATTATTTCTCAAAATATTTCATGTGGAACAATGATTTTGGAGACACTCGAAGAGTCTATTTAGGAGGAAAACTATTTATTCCTTTTACTAATACCACATTTAGCGCGGGAGTGGAAAATCTTCAGAATTGGATATATTTTGACCAAAATAAAAACATAGCACAAGAAAGTGAAAATATTCAGATTCTTACAGCACGTATAGATCAGAATATAAAACTGGGAATATTCAACTGGGATAACCAAGTTGTTTATCAAACATCGAGTAATCAAAATGTTATACCATTGCCTACTTTCAGTATATATTCTAATATGTACTTAAGAACAAAAATAGTTAATGAACTGACGCTACAGTTTGGTGTAGACGCCCATTATCATACCAAATATTTTGTACAAGGTTATGAACCAGCTTTGCTTCAATTTTATAATCAGCAGGAAAAAGAGATAGGAAATTATCCGATTTCAACTGTATATATGAATATGCATTTGAAACAGACTCGATTCTTCGTGATGTTTTATAATGTTGCATCTAAAGTTATAAAACCTCAAGAGTACTTCTCTTTACCAGGCTATCCGGTAAACCCTTTTATCTTTAAAATGGGACTTTCAGTAAACTTACACAACTAATTTTTTCTGCAGTTGCATAAGTCAATTTACATACACATAAGAAAGCACATCCTAATCTATTTATTATTACTGTTATTACTTATTATTATAATTATAGTAACAGTGATAAGTAATAATACAGATAAGGAGAATAAAATCCGTGATTATAGTGAAATAATTGATTCGGGTGTATTGAATGTAGTCACAGACTATAATACTATTGGTTATTATATATCTGCTGATTCAGTTGCCGGTTTTCAGTATGAAATGCTGAAAGCAATTGAAAATGATTGGGATATAAAAGTTAATATTGTCCTTGAAAATAGTCTGGAAGACAACCTAAATGGGCTTAAACAGCAGAAATATGATCTTATTGCCCGCAATATTGCTGTTAACTCAGAACTTAGAGAATTGTTCTATTTTACAGAGCCTATCACATTAAATAAGCTTGTATTAATTCAACGCAAAGCAGAATATAATGATAGTATTGAACCTATCAGACAACATCTAGATCTTGCAAAAAAGAGCATATATGTTCCTGAAGATTCTCCCTCAATATTGAGACTCAACAATCTGGCACATGAAATTGGAGATACAATTTTCATAATTAAAGATTCAACATATGAGACAGAGCAACTTATCATGATGGTTGCCTCCGGTAATATTGATTTCACAGTGAGTGATGAAAGAACAGCCTTAAGACTCTCTGACGCATTCCCTGAGATAGATATTGAGACTGATATAAGTTTCACTCAATTAGAATCATGGGTAATTAGAAGAGAATCACCAGTTTTATTAGATAGCCTGAACAACTGGTTAATCAGATTTAAAGAGAGCAATAGATTCAAGGATATTTACAAAAAGTACTATTTGAAATAAAAAAGCTGCACAATTGAGAGCAGCTTTTTTTACTTTTTTTAATAAGTAATCATTTTCAACGTCTTCTTCCTGATTCACGTCTGAAAGTTCGATTCTCATCTCTATACTTTTTCCATTGATCTACTTTTTCTTTACCTATAATTTTCTCCAGTTCTGCTTCATTAGCTTTAATTGCCTGCTCTCTAAGTTCTTGCATTTCAGCTCTTCTTGCATCACGTTCTTTTTTCAAATTCTCTCTTTTAGCTCTTTGCTCTATTACTTGAGCCAATCTTTCCTTTTCATTTTTTTCAAGTAATGCTTTTACCTGAGCTTTTTCTGTTTCAGACAGTTTTAATTGTTCTGCCATAATCTCAGCTCGCTTTTCAGGAGTCCATCTGTTTTCAACTCTTTGACGCCTCTCAACTCTCTTAGTAGAATCATTATTGTTCTGAGCAAAAATATTACTGCTCAATATGAATATTCCCACAAATAGTATTAATGCAACTTTTCTCATATTACTTATATTTTAAAAATGATTAATTAAATAAATTCGAAACTATGACACCCATAAGTGATCAAATGTTTAATCAGGATAAATCCATTTAACTTGTTTTTAATGCCTTAAATAGCATATTTACAAATATATAAAGATAGAAACCTTCATTTGGTAGACAAAATCTCCTATTTCGTCTATAAAAAATCTGGGTTTGTCTATTATGACATTATTCAATTAATTTAACAGCTTTTCAGGAAATAATTATATCTTTGTTCTACTTGTCTCACTTATGTAATGAAAAATACTGAATAAAAGTGGATAAAAAATTTAAAGCACATAATGGAATAGAAAACCTATTTTGGACAGCACTTGCTATAGTATTATTGATAGCCATTGTTTTAAAACTTAATGATAGCTCAAATATTTGGGCAAATATTCTATATTTTACTTTCACTATCCTATTTATTTTATCAACTACGATAAAAGAGTATGTTATTACAGACCTCAATTTCATTGAGATTCGTTTTGTTTTGAGATTATTCTCAAAAAATAAAAGAATTCCAGTTGGAGATATTTTAGGAATAAAGAAACAGAAAAAGAACCAGATCAGAATTGACCTGGTAAGAGGATTTGAAATCTTAAGAGTTAGTCCATCAGATATAGACGCAATGATTACTGAGCTTACTGATCGTAATCCCAGAATTAAAGTAATAAAAGAGGTTGAATAAACTACTTAAAAGATTTCCTCTCTTGGATACTTCTCCTCAACTTTACTAAACTGATATGAAAGTAGTGTTCCTAAAATGAAAAGTATCAGGCAAAAGAGTAAAGAACTACCAAAGCTTAATCCAGTTATAGTCAATTGCTCGGTAGTAAAAGCCGGAAACACAACAGTTGGGAATATTGCGAGAGATGAACCCACCACCATACCAAGAATAAAATGATACATTCCTGAGTAATACTTTTTGAAAAGCCATGCCGCTATTTTAGCGAATAACAATATGCAAATCACAAACCCTATAATTAATGGGATGATTACCATAAAATCAAAATCTTTTATTCCAGTTGCCATCTTATCATATAATCCAAAATAGATTAGAAAATTGGAAGGACTCATACCTGGAACAATCAAACCAAGTCCCATCAACAGACCAGAACCAAGCCATACCATAATATTGGGAGTCACCTCTGTCAATTGCTGTCCACCTGCCATCATAAGGGCGAATATAGCAATAGTAGAGATAATCAATATAAACAGATCCGAAGATTTTCTGCCCTGTTTACCTGCAGTTTTATATAGTGAAGGGAATGTACCTGCAACAAATCCAACAAAAAGGCAAACGAATTGTGCTGCATAAATACCGAATGCTTTTTCTACTACAATTGCAAAAAGTACTATTCCTATTGCAGCACCAATAGCAACAGGTAGAAAAAACATAACATTTTTCACAAATTTATTTCTAATATTGGCCAAGAACCTAATAAGCGGATCATATATACCAAAGATAACCGCTAATACACCCCCTGAGAGCCCCGGTAATATAAAACCAATGCCCACTAAAGCACCTTTTAAAAGCCGAATAAACCAGTCAGTGATAGGATTAATATGTTTTACTTCAGTACTATCTACTGATTTCATCTCAATTATCTCTTCGTTCTTTTGCTCAATCATTATTATATTTTAAATTTATCAGTATATGACTATTATTTGAAAAATGTGTGTACTATATCTATCACCGGAAGTTTGGCCATATCCGCAGGATTTGTACCTGGCATTCCTTCAGGTATATCAACATTCAATTTTTTAAAATGTGACTCCCAGAATGGATCCGGTTTTCCAGTTTCCTTATTCTTAAACGACATTTTTAGTGGCTCAATTATATAATTACCCGACGAATCCTTAAATGAGAATCTAACTAGCTCACTACAGTAAAACAGATCATTAGCCTCATCATAATAGTAATCATACTTCTTTCCTAAATGAGCCGATGCATTTTCTATAGCATCAGGTATAGAATATTGCAATTCAGGAATCAGTCTGCCCACAGCTATTAATTTCTTTCCATCAATCTCTGCTGCTTCAGCAAAGAACTCCTTCAGAGTACTTTTTCTTACTCCACCCCTTGTGGTTGCTTCAATTATAAAGATATCATCACCCTCTATAGAAACTATTCCAACATGTGAGTATGGTATTTCATCTTTCATTGAAGTACTCTCCTTAATAGCAGAAGTGAAATCTGAATTACCGGAACCAACAGAAAAGAGTAAATCCCCATTTTTATAATTAAATGACTTATCAGGATTAATGCATCCCCCCAAAATTAAAAACAGAAAGAAAAAAGAGATTATTAAAGTATCTTTTATTATATAGTTTCTGGAAAAATTCAATATCATACAAACATTTTATTTTCTTATCTCTTACCAAACAGTCCTCCAAGCAATCCACGGGTAATGGTTTTACCAATCTCGTAACTTATCTGACGAGTTGTACTTTTGCCTACCTGTTGTAAAAGATCTCCCAAAATACCCTGTTCTTCCTTTCTTTTTCGAGCAGCTGCACGCTGAGCCTTTTCGGCTTCTCTCGCAGCCTTCTCCTGTTCCTTTTGAATACGGATACGCTCTTTTTCTTCAGCAGCTAAACGTCGCTCTTCAGCCAGAAGATCCTGTTTCTTTGAAAGTATTTCATAAGCAGATTCTCTATCTATCAACTGTTCATAAACACCATAAATAAGAGAACTTTTTAATATCTGATCTCTCTCACCCAGAGTGATTGGTCCTATTTGTCCTTGCGGAGGCAGAATATTAGCCCTTTCAACTACTTGAGGTGCACCCTTCTCATCAAGAAAAGATACCAAAGCCTCACCAGTATTAAGTTGAGTAATAACCTCCTCTGTGTTAAAGCCTGGATTAGCCCTGAATGTGTTTGCAGCCACCTTAACAGCCTTCTGATCATTAGGAGTATAAGCCCTTAATGCATGCTGTACCCTGTTACCTAGCTGACCCAGAATTGATTGTGGAATATCTGCGGGATTCTGAGTACAAAAATAAACACCTACACCTTTCGAACGAATTAATCTCACTATCTGTTCCACTTTCTCAAGTAATGAATTAGGCATATCATTAAACAGCAGGTGAGCTTCATCAAAAAAGAAAACAAGTTTAGGTTTCTCAAGATCACCCACTTCCGGAAGTGTTTCGTATAAATCATCAAGTAACCACAATAGAAAAGTGGTGTATACTCTAGGTGATTTCATCAGCTTATCAGCAGCAAGAATATTAATAACACCTTTACCTTGCTCAGTTTGTATAAAGTCAGTTATCTCAAGATCAGGTTCCCCGAAAAACTTATCAGCACCCTCACTCTCAAGTCTCATTAAACCACGCTGAATAGCACCAATACTCGCAGGTGAAATATTGCCATATTTAGTAGTAAATTCGCTTCTGTTATCACCAATGAACTGCAGCATCTTTTGCAGATCCTTAAGATCCAGGATCAAAAGATTATTATCATCAGCAATTTTGAATGCCATTGTAAGTATAGCGCCCTGTGTTTCGTTCAATCCCAATAGTCGTTCCAGCAACAATGGTCCCATCGACGTAACAGTAGTTCTTACCGGATGGCCCTGTTCTCCAAAAACATCCCAGAAACGAACAGGATAAGCCTTATACTCAAAACCTTTTTCTTTTAGATTATAACCATCAACTCTTTTATTAACACTCTCTTTATTACCACCAATTTTAGCTACACCTGAAAGATCGCCTTTCATATCAGCTGCAAAAACAGGTACACCCATCTCACTAAATGTCTCAGACAAAGTCTGTAAAGTGACTGTTTTTCCCGTGCCTGTTGCACCAGTAATTAATCCATGTCGATTTGCCATTTTTGGTATCAGACACACTTCAGCTTTATCATTAATGGCTATGAAAGCGCGTTTGTTGTTGTCAAACATAATGAAAAGAATTTTGGTTTGTTAATGGAACAAAGTTAATTAAATAATTTAAATCATCACCCTGGTTTTTACAGCATGTTAATTCTTTTATTTTTACAAAATTATAGTTTATCTTTACGTAATTTACATATTAGCCCCTAGAGTTACAGGGTAATAATTATGATGTTTTGTAAGTTAACTTTTTACCGATATGAAGCGATCAACCTTATTATTAACACTTGTATTAGTCACTGCATTTTCTGCATACTCACAGAAAGAGATATCCCACTATCTATTTTCTGAATTCATACCAGGAGTAGTTCTTATGAAAGGTGGAACAGAAAACCATGCTTTGTTAAACTATAACCTGGTTACTGAAGAGATGATATTTGATCAGGGAGGACAGCTGTTAGCATTTGCTGATATAACATTAGACAATCTAGACACAGTGTTTATTGATAACAGGAAGTTTATTCTAAACAACAAGAAAAAATTTGTAGAAGTTGTTGAGGAAAGTAACTATAAACTATATATAGAACATAAATGCAGACTGCTTGCACCGGGGAAACCTGCTGGTTATGGTGGTACTACACATACTTCTGCTGTAGATTCCTATTCAAGTTTATATGATGGTGGCATGTGGCATCAATTGAAACTACCTGATGACTATAAGGTAAAACTCTTTAATTTATATTCAATTGATAATGGTTCAGGAATAAAGGAGATTAAGTCGGTCCGTCAATTGAAACGTTTCTATAACAAGTATAAAGATCTATACAACGATTACATAAAAGAAAACAAGTTCGATTTTGACGACTATGAAACCGTCAAAGGGTTAGTTCATTATATTGAGAATAATTCAAAATAAATTAAAACCTATGAAACACTTTATTTCCATACTAATGATGATATACTTAGTATATTCAGGAGCATTAGCTCAAGAGAACTACATACCCACAGCAGAAAATTTAAAAAACAGAGAAGAATTTCAAGATATGAAATTTGGTGTATTTATTCACTGGGGTATCTATAGTATGATGGCAGATGGCGAATGGATAATGAATAATAAAAACCTTAACTACAAAGAGTATGCACTCTTAGCTCAAGGATTTTATCCATCAGCATTCGACGCCGCCAAATGGGTATCAGATGTAAAAGCATCCGGTGCTAAATATATATGCATCACCTCCCGACACCACGATGGCTTTTCAATGTTTGGCACCAAGCAGTCTCCATATAATATTGTAGATGCTACACCATTTAAACGAGATATAATAAAAGAGCTTGCTGAAGAGTGCCATAAACAGGGCATTAAGCTTCACTTTTACTACTCCATACTCGATTGGAGTAGAGATGATTACTTCCCAATAGGCAGATCAGGAAGAGGAGTGGGGCGCACTAATAAAGGTGAGTGGAAAACCTATCACAACTTTATGCTGAATCAATTAACTGAGTTGTTAACAAATTACGGTGAAATAGGAGCAATATGGTTTGATGGCATGTGGGATCAACCAGAAGATTTCGATTGGAAACTGAGAGAGATCTATGATCATATACATTCAATACAGCCAGGGTGTCTTATTATCAACAACCACCACCTGGCACCTATTGAAGGAGAGGATGGCCAGACATTTGAGAAAGATCTCCCAGGTCAGAATCAGTCGGGATATTCATCCACTGCAACTGTTGGCAAACTCCCTCTTGAAACATGTGAAACAATGAATCATACATGGGGATATAGCATTACAGATAAAGATTATAAGTCCGAGAAAGAGCTTATCCATTATTTGGTAAAAGCAGCAGGCAATAACGCCAACCTACTTATGAATGTGGGTCCACGCCCCAATGGTGAATTCCCTGACATCGCAATAGAAAGATATTTAGCAATAGGCCGATGGTTGAATGAGTATGGTGAATCTATCTATGGGACCCGTGGTGGAATTATTGAACCACGTGACTGGGGAGTTACAACGCAAAAAGGGAATAAGATTTATGTTCATATACTAAACCTGGAGGATGATGCACTATATCTGCCAATTCAGGGTAAAATGATAGCCTCAGTTAAACAGTTTATTGATGGCAAGCCAATAAAATTCACCACTTCAGAAAAGGGCATATTGCTTAATCTGAACAGTAAACCTGATGCAATTGATTATGTTCTGGAAATAGATATGAAATGAAAATCTAAAGATTGATACAAATCGAAAATACTACAGCAATTATAAAACCGGAGAGAGCAGTAGGTTTTAAATAAGGGTCAAGTTCTGACCCTTTTTTTCTCTGTATCCCGATCAGAATTTTGAAAAGTGTAAGAAAGAAAATTAAATAAATATATCTATACCATGGAGATGGTTCATATATATTGTTAAAACTCAGGAAACAGAAGAAAGATGCCATAGTTAAAATGGTGTGATACATTTTTGATTTAGGTAATCCCAGTTTTACTGCAACTGTATGTTTGCCTGACGACCTGTCGTTATCCATATCCCTCATATTGTTGATATTAAGTATCATAGTGCTTATGATTCCAATACCTACTGCAGGCAGCACAGGTATGTGGGTAAAATCATGAGTGTGCAGAAAATATGTGCCAATTACAGGTACAGGGCCAAAAAAGAAAAAAGCAAACAGATCGCCCCAGCCTTTGTAACCGTATGCATTTTTCCCCATAGTGTAGAAAAGTGCAGCAAGTATACACAACAGACCTGTTACAAGGAGAATTAATGCATTAGTTCCGTTAATGTAGGGGTAGGCAAGGGAAACTAATACTATCCCAGAAAAAAGACAAATTACAATAAAGATAATTACTGCATATTTCATCTCTCTCACAGAGATTGCTCCACCCTGCAGAGCACGAGTCGGTCCCTCTCTTTTACCCGTTGTATCAGTTCCTTTAAGATAGTCACCCAAATCGTTAGCAAGATTAGCAAGTATCTGAATCGAAACAGCTAATAATAGGGCAAAGATAAAAACAGATATGTTGAACTTACCTTCGTAAATAGATAATCCGCTTCCCAGTATAACAGTTGCAACTGCCAGAAAAAGTGTACGAAGTCTGAAAGCGGATATCCATTGTTTAAAAGTAGCCATGAAATCACCTAAAGATTTAGTATGATCTTGCAAAAATTACCCTTTGCTTAGAAGGTTTACCTGTTACCATACATTTACCAGGTGTTTTGTCTCCTTCCAGAGGTATGCATCTGATAGTTGCCTTTGTTTCGTTTTTAATCAACTCTTCTGTCTCCGGAGTGCCATCCCAGTGACACAACAGGAATCCACCTTTTTCGATTTCTACTTTAAATTCATCGTAACTATCTACTTCACGTGTTTGTGAAATTCTGAAATCAAGTGCTTTTTTGTAAATATTTTCCTGAATTTCCTCCAGCAGCTCCTTGATGTAATTTTCAATACCATCACATGACAGAGTTTCTTTAGTTAAAGTATCCCTTCTTGCCACTTCAATAGTATTATTTTCTAGATCACGTGCACCAATAGCTAAGCGTACAGGCACACCCTTCAATTCATATTCCGAAAACTTCCAACCCGGTTTCTTATTATCTGCATTATCATATTTAACACTTATTCCAAGTGCTTTTAATCTTTGCACGATACCGGCAACCTTTTCATTTACCTGTTGCAGCTGCTCTGCATTTCTGTAGATAGGAACAATAACCACCTGATAAGGTGCAAGCTTAGGAGGCAACACTAATCCGTTATCATCAGAGTGCGACATAATCAAAGCACCAATCAATCTGGTTGAAACTCCCCAAGAAGTTGCCCAGACATACTCAAGCTTTCCTGTTTGATCAGCAAACTGAACATCAAATGCTTTAGCAAAGTTTTGTCCCAGAAAATGTGAAGTACCCGATTGAAGAGCTTTTCCATCCTGCATTAAAGCTTCAATGGTATATGTGTCCAATGCACCGGCAAATCTTTCAGATTCAGACTTAAAGCCTTTTATTACAGGCATTGCCATATATTTCTCAGCAAATTCTGAATAGACATTTATCATACGCTCTGTCTCTTCAACAGCCTCTTCTCTTGTGGCATGTGCAGTGTGTCCTTCTTGCCAGAGAAACTCAGCAGTTCTGAGAAATAATCTAGTCCTCATCTCCCAACGAACAACATTTGCCCATTGATTAATAAGCAGAGGGAGGTCGCGATATGATTGAATCCAGTTTTTATAAGTGCTCCATATAATAGTTTCAGAAGTTGGTCTTACCACTAACTCCTCTTCAAGCTTAGCCTCAGGATCTACGATTACACCGTTGCCATTTGGATCATTTTTTAAACGATAATGTGTTACCACCGCACACTCTTTAGCAAAACCTTCCACATGGTCGGCTTCCCTGCTAAGATATGATTTAGGAATAAACAGCGGGAAATATGCGTTAACGTGACCTGTTTCCTTGAACATATCATCCAGTTGACGCTGCATTTTTTCCCATATAGCATAACCATATGGTTTAATTACCATACATCCTCTTACTGCAGAATTTTCTGCCAGATCAGCTTTTATAACTAAATCCAGATACCACTGTGAAAAATCTTTACTTCTGGGAGTAAGCTCCTTCAATTCTTTTGCCATTACTTCTTAATACTATTTGTAAATGTGGGTGCAAAGATAACACCAAATGAGTAATTTTACTATGAGATTTTATGAATAAATATGAAAAACCTATTTTGTATTATACCCCCTTCTTTACATTTCCCCTGAAATGCGAAAAATATATGCCTGGGACTCCAATAACTGTGAAAATTATAAAGCCCCATCGCATTGCTTTAAGGAATAATTGATCTGATACTGCATCAATAGATTGATCGCCTAAATTAAAAGATATCAGTAATGTAATAATACTCATGCTTATAATCTGACCAAATACTCTCATTGAAGCAGCAAGACCTGATGCCTGTCCATACTGATTACGTTCCACTGAACTCATTATCGTATTCATATTAGGAGATGAGAAAAGAGCAAAACCTAACCCAACCCAAATCAGAATTGTAACAATCAGCCATATAGGAGTAGATGCATTCAAAAAAGCCAGCATGCCCAGTCCCATAGTACACATTGCCATTCCAGTTGTTGCCAGATAGCGAGGTTGAATTTTATCTGATGCTTTGCCAACTAGAGGTGAAAAAATTGCCATCATCAGTGGTTGCGCAAGTATTACAGCACCTGCTTCTTTTGGAGAAAGGCTCAATGTTTTCTGTAAATAAAGACTGATAAAAAAACCAATTGCAAATGTCGAAGTATAGTTAATCAGTGCAGCCATGCTTGAGAATGTAAACAACCTGTTATGGGTAAATAATGATGTGTCAAGCATTGGATATTTTAATTTGCTCTCTGCCCTCCAGAAAATTACCAGTAGTATCAGCGATAACGCCATAAGCACCCAACCTCTGGTTGAGGGAATCTGAGATGATCCATAAACCAAAGCAACTAGTCCCGACATAAACAGGAGTGTACCAGCTATATCTCCTTTTTTGGAATCAGGTATAAAACTCTTATCACTCTTAAGAAAAATAATTGAAACAATTAATGTGAAGATACCTAATATGGCAGCAATACTAAATAGTATACGCCACCCAAACTGTTCCGTTAAGACTCCACCTACAGCAGGTCCCAGTGCCAATCCGATATATACAGCAGAAACTGAAATACCGAGCACCTGACCTCTTTTATTGGCCGGAAAAGAAGAGACTAGTATTGCCTGACCTGTTGTTCCTGAAAAAGCAGCACCTATACCTTGAATAAAACGAGCTGCAATCAACCAGATACCGCTTGGGGCAAAATAACAGGCAGTGGAAGCAATAATGAATAGTACAAGACCAAATTTAAAAATTTTCCTGTTGTCTGACTTATCACCCCAGCTTCCTGCAGGTATCATAAATAAAGCCATACCAAGTATAAAGGATGTTATAATCCAGCTTAGCTCAATTGCCGAAAGTGACAAGCTGCTGCCAATACTGGGTAGTGCAATATTCACTGCAGATACCAGGAATGTACCCATAAATGATGTTATAGCAACAACAGATAATATAGAGAGGTTTGTTTTTTTATCAGCCATAAATAATGAATATTCATACGACATAAACTATATATCGTATGAATATGTTTTCAAATTAATAAGTTTCTCTGACATGCCTGAATGTAACCGGAGTTTTATCTGCACCTTTTAGTTCAGGAGATGTAATTACAATTGTTCTTTCTTCACCCGGCAGCAGATCAATAAAATTGTCACTGAACTGTGCTCCTAAAACGGGGATCTCCACGAAAACATCTTTAGCCAGTTTTTTACTGGATAGTGTAACAACATATTCTCCATCCTTATAAGAAACACTGCTTTCTATTTCGGTCTCAGGCAGATCAAGCTTGTTTGGCCAATAGAAGAAATAATCTTTTGTTGAAATAATGTTTCCTTCACTATCTCTAAGGTAAGCGTGAATCATAGTGTGTGATTTTTCTGATTCACCCACAATATCAGATATTTTGACTGTTTTCACTATTTTACTACTATTTGCTTCTGCATCAACAATATCCTTGAACTCTTGCTTAACACCGTCTGAAAAATCCACTATCTGAACTGTAAGTATCAGATCACTGCGATTTTCAAGATAGTCTGACATGGTATAAAAATTCAGATTACCATCTTTATTCTCTATACCCAAAGCAAGAGGAGCAAAAACATCTCTCATGCGGTAATGTTGCGCCTTCCAATTGTTGTAGTAGTCGATGCTCGACCATGACACAACGGGCCAGCTATCATTTATTTGCCAGTATAATGCACCCATACAGTATGGTCTTCCTCTTCGCATTGCCTCAACTGACTCCTCCATTCCATTTCCCTGCATTACCAATCCTATATAAACAAAATCCTCAAAATTTTTAGGTTCATGATAATACATGTCCATGTACTTCTTTATTAAAGAGTTTCCTGTAGATGCTTTCTGGTGAATAGTCATTACTTCACTCTCCAGAGACCACTGGTCAGGTTTCGCAAATGTCTTAATTGTTTTCATTTCAGGGAATGACTGAAATCCAAATTCACTTGCAAAACGAGGTAAACGGTCAGCCATTGCTTCAAAAGGAAGTTCACCATACCACAATCCCCAGTCATGCACATCACCCGTATTGAAAAGATCTGGTCTTCCCCAGTTTGCAACGTCTGGTGAGCCATGAACGTAATCACGTGTGCCGTCATACTCACTCACAAGTGATGGTAATAGTTCACGGAATGTAAGGTCATATCCTTTAAACCATCCATCCATAATCTCTTTAGGAACAGTTTTTCCCCATCCCCAGAAATTCAGACCTTCCCACACTTCATTGTTTCCACACCAATATGCCAGTGAGGGGTGATTTCTCAGTCTTTTTATATTATATATGGCCTCCTCTCTCACATTAGCAAGGAAGTTATCATCAGAAGGGTAGGCTACACATCCAAAAATGAAATCCTGCCATACCAGAATGCCTCTTTCGTCTGCCTGACGATAAAACTCTTCATTCTCATAAATACCACCTCCCCAAACGCGTACAAAGTTCATATTTGCACCTGCAAGGTTATCAAAAAATCTCTCATAATACTCCTCATCCTGTTGAGTAGTAAGTATCTCTCCCGGGATGTAATTTGAGCCCTTAGCGAATATGGGTATACCGTTTACTTCAAAGTAGTAAGATTTACCATGCTCATCCTCTTCAAAGATATGCCTGATAGATCTCAATCCTGTTCTTACAGTCTTTTCAGCAATAACCTCATTATCGACAATCAGTTTAACTTTGAAATCATACATATTTTGATCACCCCAGTTAACAGGCATCCAGAGTTTAGGGTTATTAATCTTCAAAGGAATTGAGAAATTGTTCCATCCCGGCATTAATCCTACCTGTTCCTCGATAAAATTAATGTTGTCGTCAACACTGTATTCTATTGATAATGTTGCCTCTATCTGTTTTTCATTATATGAGAAAAGCTCAACCTGATGCTCTGTTTCAGCCAATTCACTATCAATAGATACCTGTTTTACATAATAATCCTCGATACTTGCACTGTTATATAAATGTAGAGAAACAGGCTTCCATATACCCATTTGCACAATTCTGATTCCCCAGTCCCATCCAAAATGATAAGGTGCTTTGCGATTATACACACTAAGCTTCTCATCTCTGTGGTCGTTACCTGCCGGATACTCATAACCAAATGACTCACGTGCGGGCATCATACGTTCAATCGGAGAATAGAACCTGATATATAGTTTATTTTCTCCTTCGCGTAACATGTTTTTAACAGATACTTTATGGCCAATAAACATATTTTCAGTTTGAAGTATTCTGGAACCATTTAAAAAAACATCAGCGTGAGTATCTAATCCTTCAAAAAATATTACAGCATCGTCATACTGCAACTGCTCTGCAGTAACTACGAAAGTTTTTCTGAAATCCCAGTTTTTATCCTCAACCCATTGTATCAGCTTCTCATTTGTGCCATAATAAGGATCGGGCAAAACGCCAAGACGTATCAAGTCACGTTGCACAGACCCAGGTACTTCCGCATCGTACCACGAAACATTTTCTTTGTTTTGGTTTGTATCTGCAACCTGAGAAAATTGCCAGCCCTCATTTAACTGTAGCACTTCACTTTGCTGTGCCATTAACAGTGTAGGGATAGTAAATAGTAGTAGAATAATTATTTTACGCATGCTTTAATATGTTTAATTCGTTTATGATCTATTTTTTATTTTTCCATTTCTGCTAATAAGATGATTTTAAGTATAGTATCATTTGTACTTTATAGGTGTTTCGCTCTTACCCGGTTCTTACCTTCCTAATATTTTAATGAGGAGGGTAAGAACCGGGTAAGGAGAAGGTAAGAGCTATATATGTACTAAGTATGGACTCTGTTTGCCCAATAACTTATCTAAAATCATATTAATTACCGCTTTTATAAATATTAAATCATTAATTTTGCTATGCAGTATTTATTTATATTTTAAAGTTAATTCATTTTTCGGATAGAATAAAGTAAGTAGAGATTATTTTTAGGAAATGGGGTATGACCGAAATTCAGGAAAAAGATAAAATTGAGTTTTTAGTTCATTACAAAAAGATATATTCAGTACTTCGTGATGAATGGAGCATTGAGAGAATCGGACTGCTCAAACAGATACTATTGAACTATTTGCAGTCATGTGATGATACAACTCAGGATAATGTCAAGAATGAACTTTGGGCTGATATCAGAACTACAATAGTGGCAATTGATGAGATCGGTCTGAAGCAATCCTCTGTATGTGCCATTTTACTTATTCATCCTGTTTCAAATGGGAGTTACTCTGTTGAGAGAGCTAGATCAGATTTTGGTGAAGATACCTCTGTAATACTTAATGGACTTCTTAAAATCAGTGAGTTTAGTGACAAGAAATCTGCCGTTGAGTCAGAAAATTATATTAAACTGCTGCTTTCTATAGCAGAAGATATAAGGGTGGTATTTATAATGATTGCTCAGCACCTAAGAATGATGAGGGAGGCAAAATCGGCCACAAGTTCTGAGAGGCTGGATCTGTCTGTAGAATCAACTTATCTCTATGCACCGCTTGCCCACAGGTTGGGTTTTTATACCATTAAGTCTGAACTTGAGGATCTATCATTGAAATATACCGACAGGGAAACTTACGATTTTATAGCCGGTAAACTAAATGAAACAAAGCGTTCCAGAGAAAAATATATTGCAGAGTTTATTGAGCCGGTGAAGCAGCGACTAAACAACACTGGTTTTAAGTATGATATTAAGGGGCGTACAAAGTCTATCAACTCGATATATAACAAACTTAAAAAGCAGAAGATTGAATTCGAAAATATTTATGACCTTTTTGCAATTCGTGTAATTCTGGATGCACCTTTAGAGCAGGAAAAAGCGCAATGCTGGCAGGTTTACTCCATAATTACTGATATGTATCAACCCAATCCGAAGAGATTAAAAGATTGGTTGTCAATACCTAAAAGCAATGGTTATGAGTCACTGCATATAACTGTAATGGGCCCGGGTTCGAAATGGGTTGAGGTGCAGATACGAACAAAAAGAATGGATGAGATTGCTGAACGAGGTTTAGCAGCTCACTGGAAATATAAAGGATTAAAGAGTGAATCAGGTCTTGATGAATGGCTCAAGTCTCTTAGAGAGTCGCTGGATGACAAGGAAACCAACCTGACACAGAAGTTGTCTGATTTTAAGCTTGACCTTTATGATGAAGAGATTTTTGTATTCACACCAAAAGGTGATCTTTTTAAATTGCCTAAAGGTGCAACAGTTCTTGATTTTGCATTCTCAATACATTCAAAATTAGGTGCTACCTGCATGTCGGGTAGAGTTAACGGTAAAAATGTTCCTATTAAACATGTTCTAAAAAGTGGTGATCAGGTTGAGATCAACACCTCCTCGCATCAAACCCCTAAACAGGATTGGCTTAATAGTGTTGTAACATCCAAAGCCAAGACAAAAATTCGCCAGTTACTAAAAGAGGAGGCTGGTAAACAGGTTGATATTGCAAAGGAGACCCTTTTGCGAAGGATGAAAAACCGCAAGATTGATCTGGATGATTCTCATCTAATGCAATTGATTAAAAAGCTTAAATACAAGACTGTTACAGATTTTTATGTTGATATTGCAAATGGAAAGAATGATATAAACTGGGTAATTGACCGTTATCTTGAGATAGAAAGCAGGAGTAATGAAATCAGAGAATCACACTCAACAGTAAGTGCTGAAGAGTTTACATTAAAAACCCCGGGTATTGAGAATACAAGTGCAGATGAACTGATAATAGATCAGAATCTTACGGGGATCGATTATAAACTTGCTAAATGTTGTAATCCTATTTATGGTGATGAGATATTTGGTTTTGTTTCATCACAGGGGATAAAAATACATAGATTCAGTTGTCCTAATGCGCAAGATCTTTTCTCACGCTATGGATACAGAATATTAAAAGCCCGCTGGTCAGGCAAAACAGGCTCTTCCAATTACACTATTATACTTAGAGTAATCGGAAACGACCAGATTAATATTGTAGCTAACCTAATGTCTATAATATCAAAAGAGGAAGGCATCCAGATGAGGTCAATTTCAATTGACTCAAATGATGGTCTATTCCAGGGTAACATCGCTGTTATGCTTGCCAATACCTCGATGTTGGAACAACTGATTAAAAAACTAAAAGCAGTAAAAGGTGTTAAATCAATTACCAGGCTAAATTAATAAATTCTATATATCAGATTCTTCCAATGAATCAAGTTCATCAGGCGATGTTGTTTGGTTAGTCGGCTCAGGTATCACAAAAATGGCCAATAGTTGCTGAATATACTCCTTCTCAAAATCCTGTGGTCTTAGTATCTCTTCACCATACTTCAGAAGATCGATATCTATAACTACCTTGCCCTGATATTTATCTTTAGGGGTACGTCCAACAGCTCTTTCTGTCTGCTTAATCTTTTCTATTATCTCTTCCTGTGAGAGATCTGTTTCAAAACTTGCCAGAATATTTCGGAACAGATATTTAAAACTATCATCTTCAGGTTCAGATAAAATTGGTTCACTGAAAATGATTCCTGGAAATAGATAAGAAAGCATTCGTTTAGCTTTATCTATATTTGTTTTCGCAAATGTGTTGGAACCTATACTAAGTAAAATTGTGCTCATACTGATAAATTGAAACACAAACATACAAAAAAAAAGGTATTTATTAAAGTCGCAATGGGAAATCAGTTGTCTGTTAGTCCTAATAAACATTAATGACTAAATGCATTTTCGTAAGATTTCTCTTGCAACATCACCTGTAACATTACGGTTTTCACCATATGCTACTCCACGATCATTAAAGCGACGAGCTATTGTTTCAATAGTATCTTCGCCTACGTTTTCCTCTGAGAGCCTTGTTGTTAGACCAAGCGAACGGTAAAACTCTTCAGTCTTCTCAATTGCTTTATTCACTCTATCCTCTTCAGTGCCTTCAGTGATATTGAATATACGCTCACCATACTGAAGAAGTTTATCATGTTTCTGCACTTTCAGTTCTCTCAATGTACCGGGCATAACTATTGCTAATGAATGCCCATGTGTGATTCCATGCAATGCGGTTAATTCGTGGCCAATCTGATGAGTAGCCCAATCCTGTGAAATGCCCATTCTTATGAAATCGTTAAGAGCGAGAGTGGCCGATAGCATATAGTCAGCCATCAGTTCATAATCATTAGGAGATTCTTTTATTTTTGGAGCAATTTCAATAATTGACAAAAGTAAGCCTTCGGCCCACCTGTCCATGATTCTTGATTGACCTGTGGTTGTCATATACTGTTCAAGTACATGTGTATAAGCATCAGCAAGTCCACAAGCTATCTGATGGTCTGATAATGAATAGGTTACTTCAGGATCAAGAATAGAGAATTGGGGATAATCACCACCAAAAGAAAATTTTTCATGTGTCTCTTCTCTTGTGATTACAGCCCCTCCATTCATCTCAGATCCGGTAGCCGGCACAGTCATTACCGAAGCGAATGGAATCTGATTCTCTGCTACTCCACTTAATACAATCTCCCATGCATCTTTATCAGAAACTATTCCGGCAGCAATCAGTTTAGTTCCATCCAAAACTGAACCTCCACCTACTGCAAGTATATAATTTATCTCTTTTACTTTTCCAAGTGCAATAGCTCTTCTGAGCGTTTCTACTCGAGGGTTGGGCTCAATACCCCAGAATTCTGTATAACTTCTTCCTTTTAGAGCTTTTTTTACTTGATCATAAACTCCATTCTTGGTAACACTACCACCACCGTATGTTATTAAAAGATTTACATCAAGTGGTATCAGCTCTGAAAGCTTTTCTATCTGCCCCTTTCCAAAAACCAGTTTTGTAGGGTTCTGAAAAATAAAGTTTTTCATAAAATTCAAATTGTTTTTGGCATCAGTAAATTTCTATTAGATAAACGATTTTACGTCATTCTTGTTCGATATATCTAAATAATAGATTAAACAGGATTAAAATACGCATCAATTTTTATATAAACGTAGCAAATAATTTTGTAATTTTATGAGTGAGAAACATTTGTTTGTTTATTATAACTAAACTTTAACAGTTTGGTTTTTGTTTAAAATAATATATCAATTTTAAAAAATTAAATCTATGGGTACATTACTTCTTGTGTTACTTATTCTTGTAATAATTGTTATAATGTATGGAGTATCAATCTATAACAAGCTTGTTAAACTTCGTACTATGGTTCAGGAAGCTTGGAGTGGCATAAATGTTCAGTTGAAAAAACGTCACGATCTGATACCGAACCTTGTTGAAACAGTAAAGGGATATGCTTCTCACGAAAGAGAAACATTTGAGAATGTTACCCAGGCAAGAGCCGGTGCTATGCAGGCACAAGATATTAAATCACAGGAGGCTGCTGAAAATAATTTAAATGCAGCACTTATAAGACTTCTGGCTGTAGCAGAACAGTATCCTGAACTTAAGGCAAACCAAAACTTTTTGCAGTTGCAGAACCAGCTTAGTTTGATAGAATCTGATATTGAGAAGTCGAGACGATATTATAATGGTACTGTACGTGAAAATAATATTCTTGTTGATACTTTTCCAAGCAATGTCATTGCAGGAATGTTCAAATTTACAAAATCACTTTTCTTTGAGTTGGAAAACGAGGCTGAGAAAGCTGTTCCTCAAGTTCAATTCTAATGCGATATATTTATCTATCAATAATTCTGCTTTTATCCTCTGTGTCAATAATAGCTCAGGAGGAGAAGATATACACTTTTTATTCTGATGTCACGATAGAAGAGTCTGGAATGATCCGGGTAAAGGAGGAGATAAGGATATTTTCAAAAGGTGATGTATTCAAAAGAGGTATAACAAGATCACTCCCTTTGACAAGAAGAGATATCCAGAATAACAGGATAAGTATAGATTATTCGGTGAGTGAGGTACTTATGAATGGAAGTCCTGTTAATTACTTCACGGAGAGAGAGGGTGGTGATTTGATTATTTACGTTGGAGACAGGAATATATTTCTTGATCCCGGTTTCTATATTTATGAAATATATTATGAAACAGCCGGTCAGATAGGTTTTTATGAAGATTATGATGAACTAAGCTGGAACGTAAATGGTATATCCGGAAAAATGATAGATAGTGTTAGTTCTGTTGTAAGACTACCAACGGGTGCAAATATAATTAGTTCACACTGTTATACAGGAAGATTTGGTGATAAAGAGAGTGATTGCATCTCTGAAATTAATGAAGATGGTTCATTGACAACTGTTGTAAACAATTTGCCATCAAACGAGATGCTTACTGTATCAGTAGGTTTTACAAAAGGTGTTGTTAATCAACCTGCCGGCTTTGAGACAAATGTATTTTCATGGTTTGATAAAAACGGGATGGCTGTAGTTAGTGCTGTTTTTATTCTATTATTATCAGTTTATTATCGAATAACATGGAAAAAGTATGGAGTGGATCCTCCTAAACCGGTAGCCATCCCTCAGTTTTCTCCACCAGACGGACTCTCTCCTGCTGCGGTGGGAATGCTTCATAAGGGTTATTTTATTGATGATCTTATTACTGCTTCAATTGTTAATCTGTCTGTAAAAGGGTATCTATCTATTGAAGAGATTATTGAGAAGAAAGGACTGTTCGGAATCCGTAAGGATAGGGTGTTTTCATTGACTCGCCTTAATAATGATTATAGTAAACTGCCTGCTGAAGAGGCTGTTGTTTTACGCGAACTTTTTTATTCAGACGACAATATACGTCTGGATGGTAAATATGATAGAGATGTAGCTAAAATGATGCAGAATTACAAGAAGAGCTTGAACAAACAGTTCAGACCTGTCTTGGATGAGGGAATAAATATTAAATTTCATGTAGTACCCTGGCTTGGATTTGTGCTGTATATTATAATTCTATTTTACTTTATCAACAATAGTTTAATGCATTTCGAAGTAAACAGAACAGCTCTGTTTATTACAATTCCATTACTTTCTATTCTATATATAATATATGCAATACAAATTGTTCGCCCGGGTGAAAGGAAGCTTCATTATAGATCTAATATTAAAGGACTAAAGATGTATCTGGATGTTGCTGAGGAGAAACGAATGCAGTTTTTTAATCCCCCATCGGTTACTCCGGAGAAATTTGAGGAGTTGCTTCCTTATGCCATAGCTCTTGAAATGGAAGAGGTTTGGGGTGAGAAATTTGAAAAGGCTCTTCTCTCCTCTGCAGTCCAGCCCGAGGCGTATCAGCCAGCTTGGTACAGGGGTACATATGTTAATGCAGCTCTGTTTGGTCATGCTCTGAATAGTACATTATCTAATACAGTTAGTCATGCTGCAACCCAGCCATCATCATCAGGTGGTGGCAACTGGAGCAGTGGATCATTTGGCGGAGGCTTCTCAGGAATGGGAGGTGGAGGTGGAAGCGTTGGTGGATGGTGAACATACCATGCGCATGATTGTTGAATAGTAAAATCGAGTATGGAGGATTCTAATTTTAAATTCAGAATTTTAAGTCTTGATCGATTCAATTACCCAATGCTTAAAAGCAGATTGATTGATCTGTACCTGACTGCCTTTACTCAGGGCGAATATGCACAATATATAGATAAGGCAGATGCTGAGGAGACCGTTGAGTTTTTAATTGAGAATGGTTTTGGGTATATAGCTATATATAATGAAGAGATTGTTGCCTTTACACTTGCAACTACTTTAAGTTTCGATAAAGAGTTTCCCATAGGTGTATTAGATAATGTAAAGCATGATAATATCGTTTATATTGCTGAAGTAATAGTGGATAGTGATTTCAGACGAAACGGTCTTGCTACAGCTTTGATTGACAGGCTTATAGGATTGGAAAAATATAAATATTCAGGTGCAGTAATTCGTGTTTGGGAAAAAAACAGACCTGCTCTGTCATTATATCAAAAACTGGGGTTTAGCCGGGTCGCCGAAATATCACAAACTAAGATGAGCTCTCCTACGGAAGAGTTCCAAATGAGAAAAATATATTTATATAAAAATTTTAATGTTTAACATGACTGATTTGATTACTAAAACCATTGATTTACGTTCTGGATCTTCAGAAGCTAAAAGAGAAGAAATACGTGATTACTTTCTGAAAACATGGGCGATAGATGAACTACTGTATACTCAGCTAAAGTCGGATGATATATTCTATAAGCGTGGAGACTCGTTAAGGCATATTATTCTGTTCTATCTGGGGCATACAGCAGTGTTTTACATTAATAAGCTTTTTCTTGCGAAAATTATAAGTAAAAGGATTAATCCCAGATTTGAATCTCTGTTTGCAATTGGTGTGGATGAGATGAGTTGGGATGATTTGGATAATAATAACTATGACTGGCCACCAGTGCATGAGGTATGTGTTTATCGTGATGAGGTTAAAAAAGTAATTCTTGAGGTAATTGATACTGCTCCTCTTGAATTACCAATCAACTGGGATAGTCCTTTCTGGATTATTATGATGGGTATAGAACATGAGAGGATTCATCTGGAGACTTCTTCCGTTCTGATTCGACAGCTACCTTTAGAGGATTTGACTCCGGGGCTCTTTGGGGTTCGTTGTCCAAGTTCAGGTGATGCACCGAAAAATGAACTTGTTCCGGTAAGTGGTGCAAAAATGAAATTAGGTAAGCTTATGGATTATCCGTTATATGGATGGGATAATGAGTATGGTAACTATGAAGAGGAAGTTTCTGACTTTGCGGCTGCCAAATATTTGACATCTAATGGAGAATTTCTAGAATTTATCGAGGATGGAGGTTATAATAATGAAAATTACTGGACAGAAGAGGGGTGGAACTGGAGAAATTTTAAGCAGGCTGAGATGCCTTTGTTTTGGCGTAAGTATGAAAAAGAATATTATCTACGACTTGTAGCAGAAGAGATTCCTATGCCATGGAACTGGCCTGTAGAAGTGAACTATCTCGAAGCGAAAGCTTTTTGTAACTGGAAAAGTATGAAGACTGGCAAGAACTTTCGTTTGCCTACTGAAGCTGAGTGGTATCGATTGCACGGTGTGGCTCAATTAAATGAGGTTACTGAGTGGGAGAAGGCTCCGGGTAATATTAATCTGGAATACTATTCATCACCTTGTCCTGTAAATATGTTTGTACAAGGGCAGTTTTTTGATGTTGTTGGAAATGTATGGCAATGGACTGAAACTCCTATAACCGGATTCCCTGGATTTAAGGTGCATCCAATGTATGATGATTTTTCAACTCCTACGTTTGACGGAAAGCATAATCTTATTAAAGGTGGTTCATGGATCTCAACAGGTAATGAAGCGACAATTCATTCACGCTATGCTTTCAGGAGGCATTTTTATCAGCATGCCGGATTCAGATATGTTGAGTCTGATGCTCCTCTGAAAATTCAACAGGCAGATTATGAGACAGATGAGGAGGTAACTCTTTCATGTGAAGAAAATTGGGGTGATGCTTACTCTGATCAACCAAATCTTGCAAGGCAGCTTTCTGTGATTATAAATGATTTAATTAAGAATAATTCTGATTCTCGGATTTTAGATTTAAATGCTGATACGGGGCGACTGGCTTTTGAACTGGCGAGAAGTTTTAAAGATGTTACAGCTCTCGATTTTACAGCACGAATGATTCGTATTCCTATTCAATTGCAGGAGCAGGGATATGTTCGATATACAATGAGGGATGAGGGGGAACTTATGTTTTACCGTGATATTGTACTTAGCGATTTTGGGTTGAATGAAATAAAGGGTAGTCTTTTATTTATGCAGGCTGATGCTATGAACTTAAAGGATATCTATTCCGGTTATGACCTGATTGTAGTACCTTCTTTGTTAGAAGAGTTGAGCGATCCTAAAGCATTTCTATCAGATATCCATACTAGAGTTAATGATGGAGGGTTACTTGTGATTGCTTCTGATTATCAATGGGATCAGAAGAAAACGCCTCGTGACAAATGGCCGGGAGGATTCAAACAGGATGGTGAACCTGTAACTTCATTTGATGGTATTAGTAGTCTGCTTAATAATAACTTCGTTCTTCATTCAGAGCCACAAGATTTAATACAGATCAGGAAAAAATCATCAAGACTTTCTGAGAAAAGAATTCTTCAGGTTACAGTCTGGAAGAAAAGGTAGGTTTAATTAAACCATCTGGTAAGCGAATTGAAAATGGTTTCATTCTCTTTGCGCTTTTTTTCATTAATCTCAGATGGAGTGGGAGTGAATACATTTAGTCCTTTAGGTATAACCCTGACTTCTATTTCGGAATCTGTTAGTACCGGCTCTCCATCCATATGCATTAACCCCGGGGAGGCACGTTTTATATGGAGTTTCTGTGTCAACAGTGATATCATCTTACTATTCTTTTCAATGTTCTTTGTGAATAGTTGTATAGTTGTTTGCGGGATCTCAAGAGCATTTAGAGGTTTAAGAATTGACACATTCATCATTCCATCATCCATACTCGCGTTTGGTGCAATATATGCTTCGTTGCCATATTGTGAAGCGTTGGCACAGGTGAGTATAAATGCCTTCTCTGTAAGTGATCCTTCATCATATGTGATTTCATATTCCTCAGCTCTGAAATCAACTACACTTTCCAGAACATTTCTTACATATCCTAATGGTCCTCGTTTCTTGTCTTCGGCAAATCTGCCACTTACAAATGCATCAAAACCAAATCCACAGGTGCAGAAAAAGATATGTCCGTTAGCAACTCCATAATCAATTTTTCTTGTATGTGCATTGATTATTATTTCAAGAGCCTTTTCAATATCAATAGGTATTCCTAAATCTCTAGCAAGTCCATTTCCTGACCCTAAGGGTAATATACCCAATATTGTGTCGGTATTGACCAGTTCTCTGGCAACCTCGTTAACTGTACCATCTCCACCGGCAGCAATAACATATTTGTATTTTTTCTTTGCGGCTTGTCTGGCTATCTCTGTTGCATGTTCAGGATAACCTGTTACACGAATTATAAGGTCCTGTTTTTTCTGATCTATAGCTGATGCTACATCTTCAGGTATGTTCTTCTTGGAATCTGTACCGGAAGCCGGGTTAATAATCAGACATACTTTGTCTTTGGCCATATATTATAAAGTCTGTTTTTATTTTAGAGAGCATTCGTATTTGAATTTAAAACAAACATAATACTATTTTGTTTTTTAGACCTATTTATTTGCCCCTTAATGCTTAGTTGAGTATTTTTGCTGACAAAAAAAATGACAGAAGTGGTAAAACCGGATAGTTTAATTTTAGATATGGATGGCACTCTTTGGGATAATGTAAATACGTATGCTAAAGCATGGACTGCAGGATTCGAAAAGTGTGGATATAAAAAAACGGTTACAAGAGATGATATAATAGGCTTGATGGGTAAAGAGGCCAGAGTTATGCTAAATACTATTATTCCTGAATGGACTGAGGATATGCATAACAAATTATTTGATGCCGTAATTGATGCTTACCAGGATTTGGTACCGGTAATGGAACCACTTGTTTATGATGGTGTACTGGAAGGTCTGGAGCAGCTTTCAAAGGAATATAAACTGTTTCTCTTGAGTAACTGTGAAAAAGATGGTTTGGTGAATTTTATGAATCACACTAATACTGGTCATCTTATTACTGATTACATGGAGCATGGAATGAATCTGAAACCTAAACATCACAATATGCAACTGCTTGTTGATAAACACGATCTTAAATCACCAGTTTATGTTGGTGATACTGACTCAGATAGTGTTGAATCATCTAAAGCAGGAGTACCTTTTGTTTACATGACATATGGGTTTGGTAAGACAGATAATTACTCAATAAAATTTGATACATTCAATGAGCTGGTAGAATATTATTATAACCTTGCTAATAATCATAAATAAACCACATGAAGTCAGCATATATTTTAATAGTCATTGTAGTATATTTTGGGGTACTGATGTTGATATCATATCTCACAAGTCGTAAAGGCTCTGGAAATGATGAGTTTTTTCGCGCAAACAAATCTTCAAAATGGTATGTTGTAGCCATAGCAATGATAGGGACATCAATCTCAGGAGTTACATTCGTTTCAGTCCCCGGGATGGTGCGAAATCTTGATATGACATATATGCAGATGGTATTGGGCTTTTTCTTTGGGTACCTTGTAATTGCATATGTTCTGTTACCTCTATACTACAGGTTGAATCTGACTACAATATATGGATATCTTGATCAAAGATATGGACCCAAGTCATACAAGACAGGGGCCTGGTTCTTTCTTATTTCTAAAATTGTAGGTGCAGCTGCAAGGCTGTATTTAGTTGCGTTTATTTTGCAGCGACTTGTTTTTGATGCATGGGGAGTACCGTTTGTAGTTACGGTTATTGGTATAATAATGATTATTTGGTTATATAGTCATAAGAGTGGAATAAAGACAATTATTTGGACTGACTGGTTGCAGACTATTCTTTTTATTACTGCACTGATACTTATCGTATGGCAGGTGAATAAGAGTATGAATATTGATTTTAGAGGAATGGTAACAATTATCAGCGGAAGTCCTCATTCAAGGATATTTGTATTTGATGACTGGACAAGTACTCAGAATTTCTTTAAACAGTTTTTTAGCGGAATGTTTATTACTATTGTGATGACAGGACTTGATCAGGATCAGATGCAGAAGAACCTTACAATACGTACATTGAAGGATGCTCAAAAGAATGTTGTTTCATATGGATTCGCTTTTGCACCAATCAACTTCCTTTTCCTAAGTCTTGGTGTATTATTACTGATTTATGCTGAGCAAAATGGTATTGTTTTGCCAGCAATCTCTGATGAAATTCTACCAGTAATCTCAAGTCAGTATTTAGGACCTGTAGTACTTGGAATATTTGTGGTAGGTATAGTTGCAGCAGCTTTCTCAAGTGCAGACTCAGCACTTACTGCTCTTACAACCTCTTTTTGCGTTGATATTTTAAATATGAATGCAGTTTCACTAAATAAAGAGCAGGAGAAAAAAGATGTAAGAACACGCCGAATTGCACATGTAACAATAAGTGCTGTTTTTGTATTAATTATTCTACTGATAGAAGCTATTGGTTCTGACAGTATTATTAATGCAATATATAAGCTGGCATCATATACGTATGGACCATTACTTGGTTTATATTTCTTTGGACTTTATACAAAAGTAAAACCTACTGATAAATTTGTTCCATATGTTGCAATTTCAGCACCTGTACTCTGTTTTATAATAGAAGTAGTTATATTGAAGATTTTCAACTATCGTGTTGGATATGAGCTTTTACTTCTAAATGGATTGATAACTGGTGTCGGTCTTTATGCTGTATCTTTAAGAAATAATAAACGATTAGTTTAATTTTAATTGGCTATTTAGGGAAACAAGTTTATATAGTCAGATATTTTATATAATTCAGAACTGTTTATTTAAACAATTATGTGTTTTTTTGACTGTAGACTTTAAAATGTAATTGATTAAAAAATATAAGTAGAATGATTATTAAGTCAGCTGAATTTATTATTAGTAATAGTGATTATAAAAAGTGTCCTCAAGATGGTAAACCTGAATATGCTTTTATAGGTAGATCAAATGTGGGGAAGTCCTCTTTAATCAATATGTTAACCAATCGCAAAGGGTTGGCAATGACCTCTTCTAAACCTGGTAAGACAATGCTGATAAATCATTTTCTTATTAATGAACAATGGTATCTTGTGGATTTACCCGGATATGGTTATGCCAGAAGAGGGAAAGAGGGACGCGAAAAAATAAGAGAAATAATAGAGGATTATATTATGGAACGTGATCAGTTATTGAATCTGTTTGTATTGGTAGACTCACGTCACGAACCCCAAATAATTGATCTTGAGTTTATGGAATGGCTTGGTGAAAATGGTATACCTTTTTCTATAGTATTTACAAAAGCGGATAAGCAGGGACCTGTCCGCTTGCAGCAAAACATAGATGCCTACAAAGAAAAATTACTGGAAACATGGGAGGAGCTGCCACCTGTTTTTATTACTTCTTCAGAGAAAAAACAGGGTAGGGAAGAGCTTTTGAATTATATTGAGTCAATTAATAAGAGTCTCTGATTAATTTTAGTATTTTCCTAAAGAACCGCCTATTAAATCAAGAAGTTCATTTGTAATCGACTCCTGACGCAATTTATTATATTCTCTTGTTAACTCTTCAATTAAGTTGTCAGCATTATCATTAGCAATCTGCATGGCAGTCATACGTGCAGCATGTTCAGATGTGACAGAGTCTACATGGCTTGTGAAAAGCTTTACCTTTAAAACTTTGGGTAAAAGTTTCTCCATTATGGTCAATCTGTCTGGCTCTATTATGTAATCAGGCATTAATTGTTTGTCATAACTTTTTTCAATTACACCTTCCAAATTTGATTTAATACCACTATGTAGCTCAATTGGGAGAAATGTCTCTTGTAGAATAACCTGTGAACCTTTACTTATGAAGTGGTGATATATTAATTCCACACGGTCTATCTCTTCATTTAAAAATTGATCCATCAAATCGTTTGCAATATTCTGCATAAATTCATAAGATGGATTTGCACTTTCTTCAGAATAATCTTTTGAAACATGCATATCCATCTTAGCTACAGCCTTGGCAATTTTAGCTCCAAACGTATAAATCAGTATGTTTTCTTTTCCCAGATGGAGATATGAATCAATTACCGACTCAAGTTTAGTCGCAATATTGTCGTTAAATCTTCCTGCGAGACCTGTATTTGAAGAAAAAGCTACAATAGCAACTCGCTCAACAGGGCGTTTTTTAGTAAAGGGAGTACTAAAACCCTCTTCCTGATTAAGAAACATATTCAGAATTTGACTAAGTTTCTCTTCATAAGGATACAGGTGCTGGATGATGTTCTGTGTCTTACGCAATTTGGCGGAAGCGACCATCATCATAGCCGTAGTAATCTTTTGAGTTGATTTAACGGATTGAAGTCTGCTTTTTATCTCTTTAAGTTGTGCCATAATATTTACAAAATAGATTGAATCACTTTAGAGGCTACACTCTCTATTATTCTACCTATTTCATCAGTCATAGTCCCTTCACTTAATGGTTTAAGAACATCATCTTTATGGGTCATTTCTAGGGTTGTAAGGAATTCCTTCTCAAATTCGTGTATTCTTTCCTGAGGTAGATTCTTTAATAAACCATGTGTGCCACAATAAAGAACTGCAATCTGTTTTTCCACACTCATTGGGCTGTGAACAGGTTGTATTAAAAGTTGCTCATTCTTCTGTCCTTTATCAATTGTCATTGCTGTCACTGGATCCATATCACCACCAAATTTTGAAAATGCAGCCAATTCCTGATATTGAGCCTGGTCTATTTTTAATGATCCCGCAACTTTCTTCATCGCTTTTATCTGTGCATTTCCCCCAACTCGGGAAACAGATATTCCAACATTAATTGCAGGTCGAATTCCTTTATTATAAAGATCAGTTTCTAAAAATATCTGACCATCAGTAATAGAAATAACATTAGTAGGGATATAAGCTGACACGTCACCTGCCTGTGTTTCAATAATGGGTAGTGCAGTCAATGAACCTCCTCCTTTTACTTTTTCTGATAAACTTTCAGGCAAATCATTCATATTTACTGCTACATCCTCCTGATCAATAATATTAGCTGCTCTTTCTAGTAATCTTGAGTGCAGATAAAAAATATCACCAGGATATGCTTCACGCCCTGAAGGACGCCTAAGAATCAGAGAAACCTCTCTATATGCAACTGCCTGTTTTGATAAATCGTCATATACAACAAGTGCATTTCTACCTGTATCACGAAAAAACTCACCTATTGCAGCACCTGCAAATGGTGCTATATATCTCATAGCTGCAGGATCAGATCCACTTGTTGATATTATAGTAGTGTAATCCATTGCCCCATGATCTGTTAATGTCTTTAGTATTGATGCAACAGATGACCCTTTTTGACCTATGGCAACATAGATACAATATACCGGATCTCCCTCTTCGTAATTTTTTCTTTGGTTAAGTATAGTGTCTATTGCTATACTGGTTTTTCCTGTTTGCCTGTCGCCAATAATAAGTTCTCTTTGTCCACGCCCAATTGGAATCATTGCATCAACAGCCTTTATACCTGTCTGTAATGGCGTATCAACAGGCTGACGAAATACCACACCAGGTGCTCTTCTTTCAAGTGGCATTTCAAACAACTCACCTTTAACTGGCCCTTTGCCATCAAGAGGTTCTCCTAATGGTGAGATGACACGTCCGAGCATACCCTCACCCACGAATATAGAAGCAACTCGACCAGTTCTCTTAACAGTAAAGCCCTCTTTAATATCACTTGAAGTTCCAAGCAGAATTGCACCTACATTATCCTCTTCCAGATTCATGACGATGGCATTCATACCATTATCGAATTCAAGCAACTCGTTTGATTCAGCATTGCGAAGTCCAAAAATTCGAACAACACCATCACTTACACTGATAACAGTCCCTGTTTCATCGAACTTTACATCAGTATCAAATCCTTCAAGCTGCATTCTGAGTATTTCAGAAACTTCACTAACCTTTATTGAATTATTTGCCATTATTTCTCCTTTTCACTAATACTATCTAAGCATTTTCAGCTTCCAGTCTTTTAATCTTATTCTTAAAACGTGTCAGTTCACCCGCTACACTTGCATCCCACCTTAAATCATTTAAATGTAAAACAAATCCTCCAATTAAATCAGGATCAACGACAGGTTCTATTTCCAGATTTTCTCCTACTATATTACTTATACGAGATATAATCTTCTCTTCATTTTCTTTGTTTATTGGAACAGCTGTGATAAGTTTGCCATATTGTATTCCAAATCTTTCCCTATAAAGCTCTATATATCTAAGTGCAATAAATAAAATAACCTCTACTCTTTCATTCTTTAAAATGAGATCTATCATTTTATCCAAAGATGATGGAACGCTACCACCAATTGAAGTGAAAATAATTTGTTTCTTATTCTTGTTTGAAATTGCAGTGTTTGCTAGAGCTGTTCGTAGCTGTGGTACAAGCAAGTAAACTTCAGACAGGGTTTTCATTCTACCGTATACCTCTTTCTCCTGACCTGATACAATAGAATAATCCAGTAAAGCAGTAGCATAACGGGTTGAAATTAGTCCTGTATTCATATTACTTAAGATTTAGATATTTCAATTTCATCAAGCAGGCGATCAATCATTTTCAATTGTTCTTTATCCTTACCAAGTTTCTCTCTCAGGATCTTTTCAGCAAGTGTCACAGACATTAGTGAGACTTCACCTCTTATTGACCTAAGAATCTGCTCTTTTTCAACTTGAAGCTGTTTACGTGCCTCTGCTATCATTCTTTCAGTTTCCTGACTAGCCTTTGCGTGCGCTTCTTGTAATATTTCCTCTTTAATTCTGGCTGTCTCTTTTAGTATAGCATTCTGCTCTTTGTATGCTTTAGCCAGAATCCTGGCGCCAGTCTCTTTTATCTTTGACAGTTCTTCATTTGCTTCTCTAGCAGACTTTACTGAATTTTCGATAAAAAGTGTTCTTTTATCTACTGCTTTAATTATAACAGGGAAAGCAAATCTTGCCAGAATAAGAACTACTATTCCGAAAGATAATGACATCCAAAAGACTAGTCCTGGATCGGGTGTTAAAAGCGACATATTTTAATTTTTAAAGTATAAAACCGCAGACTACAATTGCAAAAAGTGCAACACCTTCAATAAGTGCAGCTGAGATAATCATTGTTGTACGAATATCGGAACCAGCTTCAGGCTGACGGGCAATACCCTCCACAGCTGCTTTACCAATTTGTCCAATACCTATTGCGGCACCTATAACTGCTATTGCAACACCTATTGTGGTACCCATTGTCTCCAGTCCTCCTGCAGACTGTAGTAATACTGATAGTAATTCCATAATTTAGTTTTTATTTTAATACTGATTTTATATAAGTTTTTTATAATTCTAAATGGCTAGTTGGCTCTGATAATTTCTCAACAGCCAGTTCTTTTCTGTCTTTTTCTTTTTCTTTTTCTTTTTCCCTAGCTAACCCAATAAATACTGAAGATAATAGAGTAAATACATATGCCTGGATAAAGGCTACTAAAAGCTCAACAAATACAATAAAAATGGTAAAAATAACTGATACAACTGACATTGATGTATTTATTGCAGTTCCCAGACTTACAGTGACAAAGATCAAAGATGTTAATCCCAATACTATTGCATGACCCGCCATTATGTTTGCGAAAAGACGAATCATTAATGCAAAGGGTTTGGTTAATGTTCCCACAATCTCAATTATCTGCATAAGTGGGAAAGGCACTTTCAACCAAACCGGAGTGTCAGGCCAGAATAACTCTTTGTAATATTTCTTAGTACCAGTTAAATTGACAACGAGAAAAGTACCTATTGCTAACACAACAGTAACAGAAATGTTCCCTGTCACGTTTGCTCCACCCGGGAAAAGTGGAAACAATCCCAGCAGATTATTGAAGAAAATAAAGAAAAATATTGTCAGCAAATATGGGGAGTATCGTTTGTAATCTTCTCCTATTGCAGGTTTAATAACCTCATTATTAATCATTAAAATAAACATCTCCATCGTTCCAGCAAAACCTTTTTGAGGTTTCAGAGGATCTCTTTTAATTGAATTTGCTACACTCAATATGATTATTATAAGTAAGAAAGAACTTAATAACAAAGATGCTGCATTTTTAGTAATTGATAGGTCAAGTGGACGTGTTTCCTCACCTGACGTAACTCTTTCAACTATCTTTCCCTTATATTTTCCATTTGTAGCAATACCGAAACCTTTGTAGTTATTATCAATATTATGAAGTTTAGAGGAAAGGAAAAAATGCCACCCTGTTTCATTACTATAGAGTATTACAGGAAGATGAACTGTTATATCTCTTTTTTCAGTACTAAAAATGTGCCACTCATAGGAGTCAGACAAATGTTCAAGTATGAGCTTTTTTACATTTAACTCCTCCTCATATTTTGTACTGCTTGTTGAAATGTTATTAGTTTCTGCTCCCACCGTCCAATTGACCGTAGAAAAAGAAAATAAAACAATCAAGAATAATATATGTTTCATAAATCTATACGCTCGTGATCGTTTGGATGCTTGTTCTGTTCACCAATATATTTGATAAACTTCTCCATCTTTAAGTAAATAAAGGTTTCCCAAATAAGAGAAATGAGATAGAATATAATAAATGTCAAAGCGTAGCTCTTTATACCCGGTTGGTGAATAATCCAGTAAAGTAATATAACTGCGAATGAAGTGAAAATTTTAATTACCCTAATTAATATATATAGATTCACTAAATGAGCAGGATTATCAAGAGGTGTCCTTCTGAATCTTAGGATGAAAATTATTTCCATCAGATAGAAATATAAAGGAATTGTAATGAAACCTCTAACTATCATATCAGGGAAAAGTAGTTTTAGTGCAAACCATACAATTACCCCTGCGGCGAAAATCATGACAGTATGAAATATCAAGAAATATTTCGTTAGCTTATTCATCCAGTTTTACTTTTTTCTTTATTGGGTCTATACAAACTGTAATATTATTATTACTTACCTCTACAAAACCGTCGGATATTTTCATCTCTTTTATATGACCATTTGTAGAGAATTCAATCAGACCTTTGGTTAATAATGATATAAGCGGAGCATGGTTGTTTAGTATCTGGAAAGGCCCCAAAATGCCAGGTAAGGTTACAGAATCAACATCACCTTTAAAATATGTCTTTTCGGGACTTATTATCTCCAGTTTCATAATTAATCTAATATTAAATACTTATTTATTATTACTCTGCTCAATCAGTTTATTGCCCTTTTCAATTGCCTCTTCAATAGTTCCAACACTCATAAATGCAGCTTCTGGATATTTATCCATTTCACCATCAAGTATCATTTGGAATCCTTTAACAGTATCCTGAATAGATACCATAACTCCAGGTTGCCCGGTATATTGTTCAGCCATAAAGAATGGTTGTGACAGAAAGCGTTGCACTTTACGGGCACGGTTAACCGTCATCCTGTCTTCATCAGACAACTCTTCCATCCCAAGGATTGAAATTATATCCTGTAATTCTTTATAACGCTGTAAAATCTGTTTCACACGCATTGCTGTATTGTAATGATCTTCACCAACAATTGATGGTTCTAATATACGTGATGATGACTCTAAAGGATCAACTGCAGGATATATACCAAGTGATGCAATTTTTCTGCTAAGTACAGTTGATGCATCCAGATAACTAAAAGTAGTTGCGGGAGCAGGGTCTGTGAGGTCATCCGCAGGTACATATACAGCCTGAACAGAAGTAATAGAACCAAACTTTGTTGAAGCAATTCTTTCCTGAAGTGTACCCATCTCTGATGCCAGTGTGGGCTGATAACCAACTGCCGATGGCATTCTTCCAAGAAGGGCAGATACCTCAGAACCTGCCTGAACAAATCTGAATATATTATCAATGAACAATAAAGTATCACTACCTTCACCCCCTAAGTCACGAAATGATTCGGCAACGGCTAAACCAGTCAGTGCAACCGAAGCACGAGCTCCGGGCGGTTCATTCATCTGACCAAACACAAGGGTTGTCTGAGATTCTTTGAGCTTTTCGTAATCAATCTTACTCAAGTCCCATTTGCCCTCATCCATGCTTTTTTTGAACTCCTTGCCATATTTTATCACCCCAGATTCAATCATCTCGCGAAGCAGGTCATTACCCTCGCGTGTACGTTCACCTACTCCTGCAAAAACTGAATACCCTTTGTGTCCTTTAGCAATATTGTTGATGAGCTCCATTATGATAACTGTCTTCCCAACACCGGCTCCGCCAAAAAGACCAATTTTACCACCTTTTAGATATGGTTGAAGTAAGTCGATAACTTTTATACCTGTGTGAAGAATTTCCTCTGTTGTTATTAGGTCCTCAAACTTGGGAGCCTCACGATGTATAGGATACTGTTTATCTCTGCTAAGTTTTGAGAGACCATCAATAGGTCTACCAACAACATTCAGTAGTCGACCCTTAATTTGTTCACCAACTGGCACACTTATAGGTCTTCCTAAAGCCTTAACCTGAAGTCCACGTATCAATCCGTCTGTCGACTCCATAGCTACAGTGCGAACAATATTTTCTCCTATGTGCTGTTGAACCTCAAGGAATACTTCTTGCCCGTCATTACGATTTACATAAAGTGCGTCATTAATCGCGGGTAATTTTATTTCTTCTGAATCTGATAACTCAAAACGTACATCAACAACAGGACCAATTATTTGGGAGATTTTCCCCATTAATACCTGCATAGTAAATAGATATGAAATTTGATATCAGCTAGTGCTGACATACACAAAGATAATAAAATTCCTAATAATAAAAAAGGGTAAACAAATGAGCCACAAGCGAGGATCGAACTCGCGACCTACGCGTTACGAATGCGTTACTCTACCAACTGAGCTATTGTGGCAAATAATAGGGCAGCCATATAGCTGCCCTATAAATTATTTTTAATAGAAAGTTAAGTTGTTGTATTATTATGCTGCAACAATCTCTTTCTTATTTTTCTTCAACATAATTTTGTATGCAACAGGGGCAGCAATAAATAAACTGGTGATAGTACCTACAACCACACCAATCAACATTGCAAATACGAAGCTTCTTACAGCATCTCCACCAAGTAATAGTATAACTATTATCACAAGTATCGTACTCAAACCTGTATTAATAGTACGTGCAAGAGTGGCATTCATTGAATCATTGAAAAGCTCTCTTAGTCCACGTTTAGGATAAAGAGTCATATACTCTCTCACACGGTCAAATACTACCACCTTATCGTTAATAGAGTAACCCACAATTGTAAGAATTGCTGCAACAAAAGTTTGATCCATTTCCATTGAGAATGGCATCACTCTCCAAAGCAGAGAATATAAACCTATCACAGAGAATGCATCAATAGCAAGAGCAGCAACAGTTCCCATAGAGAATCCCCAATTATTAAAACGGAACATTATATATAATCCCATACATATAAGAGCTATCAGCAATGATAAGAAAGCATTGTTAAGCATATCTTCTGCAATACTTGGTCCCACTTTCTGAGAACTCATTATATGATCATCAATACTCATACCAGGTGTCATAAATTCAGCCATACCTTGACCAAGCAGATCACGAAGTTCTTCTTCCACATTTGTACCATCTTCTTCTATCATATAGTTTGTAGATACCCTTACCTGATTACTTGAACCTATGGTAATAACACGTACTGATTCACCAAAGTATGGAACCAGAGCATCTTCAACATCTTGAGTATTTACTGGCTGATCAAAGCGAACGATATAGTTACGTCCACCTGTGAAGTCGATACCTGAATTCAGTCCAAGTGTAAACAGTGATGCAATACTTACAACTACAAATATTGCAATTCCAATAATTACATTCTTGCTGTTTTTAAGGAAATCAAAAGCATACTCTCTGTAAATTGCTCTTGAGAAATGTGTTTGGAATGTAAGATTCTGCCATTTTCCTCTTGATAACTGGTATTCATAAAACATACGTGTAATGAATACAGCTGTAAGGAATGATGCAGCAATACCAATAATAAGAGTTACTGCAAATCCTCTGATAGCTCCAACACCAAATATTACAAGAATGATACCAGTAATAATAGTTGTTAAGTTAGAGTCGAAAATTGCAGAGAATGCATTCTTGTATCCATCGTCCAAAGCACGACGTAATGATTTACCTGTAGCAAGTTCTTCTTTAATACGCTCATTAATAAGTACGTTAGCGTCAACTGCCATAGCAAGTGAAAGAATCATTCCCGCAATACCCGGAAGAGTAAGAACTGCCTGGAATGCAGCTAGAATTCCCAATGTAAAGAAGAAGTTAAGCAAAAGTGCCACGTTTATTACTGTGCCCGGAACAAATCCATAGAGCATCATAGTAAATATAAATAGAACAACCAATGCTATAATGAACGAAATAAATCCATCTTTAATAGCTTCTTGTCCTAAAGAAGGACCAACTACATCTTCCTGTACTATACGAATACCGGCTTGCATTTTACCCGATTTCAATACATTCTCCAAGTCCTGAGCTTCCTGAGATGAGAAATCACCTGAGATCGATGAGCGTCCTCCTTCAATACGGTCATTTACTCTCGGAGCAGAATAAACATATCCATCAAGTACTATTGCAATTGAATTGCCAATCTCTGCACCAGTAATAGTAGCCCAGCGACTTGCTCCAGCAGAGTTCATTGTCATGCTTACTTCCCAAGCAGTACCATTTTGTCCCTGGTCAGCCTTAGCATTAGTAACCACATCACCAGTCAATGCAGGTCCACGGCTACTGCCATCACCTTTAAGAGCAAATAGCTGGAAATATGTCTCATGCTGATCAATAGCTTTGAATCCCCATTTAAAATTCACATCAGCAGGGAATAGAGTTTTATATCGTTGCAGTAGGAAGTTTACTGAAGCAGTATCAAGTTTTGATACAGTTCCAAGTACAGGACCACCTATTCCGCTCATAGCGAAGTATGGTTCATTGAAGTATTCAATAAAACTCTTATCTATTATAACTTTTTTTTCTTCTTCAAGTTCGGTAAAATCTTCTGTAGCTAAACTATCTTCAGTTTCGATTAAGCCTTCTTCAGCAACAGAATCAGTAGGTTCAACCATTGAACTGGTTCTCATAGCCAAAGCATACTCGCTTGATCTTGAGTTTAACTCATTTAGGTACATACCTAATTCGTTCACATTGTATGTTTTCCAAAACTCCAGATTTGCACTTCCCTGAAGAAGATTACGTACACGTTCTGGTTCTGTAATACCAGGAAGTTCCACGAGGATACGTTCAGCACGGTCGAGTCGCTGAATATTAGGTGCAACAACACCAAAGCGGTCGATACGTGTAGCCAATACGTTAAATGAGTTATCAGCAACACTTGACAATTCTGCTCTTAGAACTGCTATAACCTGATCATTTGTTGAGTTAGGTGTAACTCTGTCAGGCATAGTGATGCTGTAAATGTTTGCAAGCTTACCATCAGGGTTAATCTGCTCATAATTTTGCTGGAATAGTGAAATAAAGTCAGAAGAGCTACCACGGCGATTCTGGTTTACACTTTCTCTTAAAGCCTGATTAAATTGAGGGTCATCGGTATTAGCAAGTGATGCCAGAACTTCTGCTGCATTTATTTCCAGAATTACGTTCATACCACCTTTAAGGTCAAGGCCTAATCCGATTTCTTTCTCGCGAACTTGGTTTAGTGTGTAATTTAGATACACTTTCTCGGTTGACAGTGAATCAAGATAATGATTCTTCAGGGCTAAGTCTCCATTTGCATATTGATCCGCTTTTTTGTTGTATTGTCTCCCCACTACTGTAAATGAGAGATAAAACAAACAAATAGCTGTTAGGATAATACTGAAGACTCTAATGAATCCTTTGTTTTGCATTTCAATATTACTTTTGTTACGATTTGTTATTCTTTAAGCAATTAACTCGATTTAAATGTAAAAACAGAGGCATCATTAATGCCTCTTTCTTTAAAGCGTGCAAATATACGTTTTTTTTATCTTTTTAAGAACAAAATCACCGGATTATTTTATTTTAAACGATCCGGTGATTTAATAATATAAAGTTGATTATTTCTTAGTCAATAAAACCTCTGTTTTGTAATAGAAATTTTGGATTTGGTTCTGCACCACGGAATTTCTTATAAAGAGTCATTGGGTCATCTGAGTTACCCTTTGATAAAATATTATCACGGAACAATTTCGCTGTGTTTTTATCAAATACACCATTCTCAACAAAAGCCTGGAACGCATCAGCATCAAGTACTTCTGCCCACAGGTATGCATAATATCCTGAAGAATAACCTCCGCTGAATATATGAGAGAAATAGGTACTGCGGTAACGTGGAATAATCTCTTCGATAAGACCGATCTTACTCATAGCTGCCTTTTCAAACTCACGTACATTAATGTCAGTTTTTTTAGTAAGTGTATGATAGTCCATATCCAGCAACGCAGCCGCAACAAGCTCTGTAGTATTAAAGCCCATATTAAAATTTGCAGCAGTGTTAATTTTTTCTATCAGTTCATCAGGAATAACTTCACCCGTCTCATAATGTTTAGCATATAACTTTATTACTTCAGGGTGGAAAGCCCAATGCTCCATTATTTGTGAAGGAAGTTCTACAAAGTCGCGCGAAACACTTGTTCCTGAAACTCCTGCATAATTAACATTAGACATCATCCCATGAAGAGCATGACCAAATTCATGGAATAGAGTTTCCACCTCATCAAGAGTCAACAGAGAAGGAGTGTTATCGGTTGGACGTGTAAAGTTGCCAACGTTAAAAATTAAAGGACGAATATTTTCTCCGTTTAATACCTGCTGACCTCTGAAACTGCTCATCCAGGCACCAGCGTTTTTACTTTCGCGAGGGAAGTAGTCGGTATAAAACACTGCCAGATGCGATCCATCTTCATCCAGAACTTCATAAGCTTCAACTTCCGGATGATAAACATCCACGTTATCCAGTTTTCTGAAATTCAGTCCCCACAGTCTGTTAGCAACTTCAAAAACACCTTCGCGAACATTTTCCATTTTGAAATATGGCTTTGTTTCTTCCTCGTTCAGATTGTACTTCTTTTCACGTAGTTTTTCGGTATAATACCACCAATCCCACGACTGAAGTTTAAAATTGCCACCTTCAGCATCAATAAGTTTCTGTAGTTCAGCAGCCTCTTTCTTAGCCTGTGGCAGAGCATAGTCCCACAGTTCGTTAAGCAGTTTATATACATTCTCAGGTGTTTTTGCCATGTTCTCATCAAGTGTATAATGAGCATGTGAATCATAACCCAAAAGATTAGCCTTTTCAATTCTAAGGTTTACTATATCATTGATAACTGCCTTATTGTCATTTTCATTATCGTTATCACCACGCATATACATTGCCTTATACAACTTTTCACGCAGATCACGGTTGTCAGCATATTGCAAGAATGGCAACCAACTTGGTTTTTGCAATCCAAACACCCATTTACCCTCTTCACCGGCTGCTTTTGCTGCACTGGCAGCTGTTGCTTTAACAGCCTCAGGCAGTCCTGCAAGATCTTCTTCGTTATCAATAACTAATTTATAACTGTTAGTCTCATTAAGAAGGTTATTTCCAAATCTCAGGGTTAATCCTGAAAGCTCTTTATTAATCTCACGTAATCTAGATTTATCATCTTCACTAAGCATAATACCCGAGCGAACAAAACTCTTATAATATTCGTCAAGCAGACGATACTGTTCTGTTGTCAGGTTCATTGATGCTGTATCATCATGAATAGCCTTAATGCGGGCAAAAAGCTGTTCGTTAAGATAGATATTATCGTTGTGTTCCGAGAGAATTGGCGACAACTCCTCAGCAAGAGCTCTTATTGAGTCGTTTGTATTTGCACCTCTTATTCCATAGAATACTCGTGATACACGAGTTAGTATTGCTCCACTATTGTCAAGTGCCTCGATTGTATTCTCGAAAGTAGGTTCTTCCGGGTTATTAATTATTGCGTTTACCTCTTCCGTCTGTTGTTTCATTCCTGCCATGAATGCAGGTTTGTAATCTTCAAAAGTGATTCTGTCAAACGGGGGAGTTCCATAAGGAGTGTCAAACTCTGTCAAGAAAATCGCTCCCTTTTCACCCGTTGCACCCTCTTTTTGCTGCGTATTGCAAGCTAATATTGCCATAGATGCGAATAAAATTAAAAATACTTTTTTCATTAAATTTATAAATTTGTTACGTATTTACTTAGCTAAGAGACAAAGGTAATAATTTTTTCAAAAACCATATGCTGCTTTTCGCATTTGTGCTTGAGATTTAAATGGTTTGGGAGGATTCAGATATCTTTCTAAAAATTTGTGCACAGTATATCTTATATCAGTTGCCTCCTTTGTATCAATCCTGTCAAAACCGTGACCACCTGATGCATTTTCGAAAATCTTATACTCAAATTTCTTATCATATATTTTCAGGGTTTCTATCATAAGTTTCACCTCTTCAACATAAACGTCATTGTCATTTGTGTTAGTGTAAATGAGTAGTGGTTTGCTCAAATTCTTAGCATAAGTTGTTGGGGATCTCCTCAAATACTCATCAGGGTTTTCATCTATCGATTCACCTATATGATATGGAGCAGTAAAATAATCAGAATAGCTCTTGTCATGCGATGCGAGTCTGTTCTCCAAATCACTAACCGGAACTCCTGCAAAAGCACAGCTATATTTATCGCCATATTGCAGGATTTGCATCAGCGATATCATGCCACCATGACTCCAGCCAACAATACCAACTCTTGTAGAGTCAACAATGTTATAATTTTCAATTATGTAATTACGGCTAGCCATAACATCATCATTTTCGCGTCCTCCATAGTCAATGTTCTCATAAGTTGCTTTACCGTAACCAGTACTTCCTCGATATTCAGCAGAAACTACAATATACCCCTGTGAAATAAACTCTCTTACAATATGATAGTAATAGGTTGAGAAGTTAGCATGAATGCCACTATGTGGTAGAACTATAAGTGGATATTTCTTTTTCCTGTTGATGTCTTTCGGAATAAACACATATGAATAAAACTGAAGCTTGTTTTCCGCGAATCTATCATTCTGATCTTTAGGTTTCCAGCGTGGACTGCTGGTTAGTCTAACTTTATCAATAAATGCTACATCACCCAGCCTCTCAAACCAAAGCAGATCATCTATCTGTTTTTCTAGTATATCAAAGCGGTGCTGATAATCCTCAACTGTTTTTTTTAATATGTCTATTGAATTGCGCGCAGAGTCATTTGTCAGAACCGGTGTTTGAGATGTAATCGTTAAACATACTTGTGTGAGTATTACTAAAATCAAGAGTTTTTTATTCATGGAACGATTTTATTATAAATGATTTAGCAAATATATAAATCAATGATAGCTTATGCAAAAAATTTATAAGGTATTTGAATATCAGTGTCATAAAATAATTTAGATATCTTTAACTAAAAGTTATAGTTTAAAAACTATAAGATATAGTTAATAAACTAATAATTATAGTTATGTTTGCATCTGAATTTATTTAGGAAAGTTTTTCTCAAGAAAAAGATAGTTTAAGTAAGTATACAAAATATAATATTATGCAGTCGATAAAAGAATTAACAGCCAAAGAAGAGGAGGTGATGCAATATTTTTGGGAATATGGACCACTGTTTGTTAAAGAGCTTGTTGAAAAATACCCTGATCCAAAACCCCACTTTAATACTTTATCAACTTATGTACGCTCATTAGAAGAAAAAGGTTATTTGTCACACACTACTTTTGGTACTACATACAGATATTTTGTTGTTATAAGTAAGGAAGATTACAGGAAAGGTAACTTAAAAAGTGTGATTAAAAAGTATTTTGATAACTCTTATCTGAGTGTTGTATCATCTTTGATTAAGGACGATAATATTTCGGTAGATGAAGTTCGAAAACTTCTTGATGAAGTTGAAAAATTAAGTAGTAAAACGTCTAAAAAATAATGATATGGAACCTGTTCTGTTATACATGCTTCGATCATCCATAATTCTGTCACTGTTTTATGGTTTTTATAAACTCTTCTTCTGTAAAAATACATTTCACACAGTAAATCGTTGTTTATTAATAATTATACTGTTTATTAGTGTAATACTCCCATTTTTTCATTTTGATTTTTTACCAAATAATGTGCAAGAAGGGAGTTCTTATATAATGGATTTATCTCTACTTGAAAGTTTTGATCAATTGGAGGTTAATCAGCACTCCACTGTAATTCCGTGGATTCTGATTATCTCTACAATATTATTGTCGGGAGCGCTATTCTTTCTATGTCGATACATTATTGGATTGATACAGATCATAAAGATAATTCAAGGTTCTGAGAAGCATCTGATTACTTATAATATAAATCTTTGTATTTCAGACAGTGAAGTGGCTCCTTTTAGTTGGTTGAATTATATTGTAATATCCAGACGGGATTATAACACCGACATAGATGGAGCTATTATTCGCCATGAAAAAGTTCATATTCTAAAGAATCACTCTGCAGATTTGATTCTTGTTGACCTCTTTACATGCCTGTTTTGGTTCAATCCATTTTCATGGTTGCTTAAACGCGAAATACAGTCAGTTCACGAATTTCAGGCTGATGAAGAGGTTATTAATAATGGCGTCGACATAAAACTATATCAACTTTTATTAATCCGCAAAAGCGTGGGGGAACATACGTTTGCTCTGGCAAATAATTTCCGTAAGCGCGATTTGCACAAAAGAATTACTATGATGATTAAAACAAAAACAAACAACCGAAAGAAATGGGCTTATACAGCTGTTTTGCCTGTTTTACTACTTTCTATGATTGTACTTTCAATTCCTAAACTTAATGCCCAAACAGTTGAAGAAGAGCCTGCAAAGCCAATTAAAGTGGTTAGAACTCTATCGATGGATTCTGTGTTAGTTGAAGTTGATACTGACGTTGTGAAAATTAGTGAAACAAAAATTGACACTTTAACAAGAGTCAGAAAAGAAATTCAAACAGAGATTCAATTGAGAGGAGAAGGTGTTGATAATCTACTTTATATTGTTGATGGTGAAAAGGTTACAAAAGAGGCGATTAAAAAAATCAACCCAAATGATATCCTAGCAGTTAATGTATTGAAAAGCAAAGCATCAATAGAACAATATGGCGAAGAGGGCAAGGATGGAGTAATTATAATAACAACTAAAAGCAATCCGAATATAAGTGAAATTGAAATCAATGAGGGTGTTAAAAAAAATATTGAAAAACGTTTGATTATTATAGATGGAGAAAAAATGCCTAAGGATTTCGACCTGAATATTAAAGATTCAACAGATATAGAAAGTGTAACTGTTTTAAAAGATGAACCTGCAGTTGATAAGTATGGTGAAGAAGGTAATAATGGAGTGATTATAATTAAACGAAAAATCAAAAAACAAACCAAGTAAAAAAAATAATATAGAGGCTATCAATATAATCTTATACTATTATATCAGAAATAAACTAACTCTTGTTTCTTATTCCCGAAGAATATTGTCAATAAGTAACCACCATCTTTAAGAGGGTTTATAGCAGTTTGTTTCTCTATAATTTTTCTAGTTAAGTTATGCTTACTCAGGAAGTCTTTATCCTGACCAATTGTATAGAGGAGCTTTTTACGCTCAGCTTTACTGATATCATCAGACCAATATCCAGTTGGTCTGATTTTAAAATTTGAGTAATAATCTTCACGTAGAAAATCACAAGCATCAATTCCTTTGGATTTAAGAAACTGATCAAGATAGTTAAACAGATCCTCAAGCTGATACCCCATACGTGGTAAATTTTTTACTTTGTAATAATGCCCCATCTCATCAAAAAAATCGAAGTATTTGTCAAAATAGGGACCTTCAAACAAAAAATTCATTGTTGAAGCGAATCTACCGCTATTCCAAAACTTGTCAAGTGCCTCTTCAACATCTCTTATTCTTTCTAACTCTACTTCCGAAATATCATTACCAGAAATAATCTCATATGGTGCTTCATTGTAAAACTTATATCCATAAATCAAAGCATCTCTTCGTAGATTTGTACCTCTCAACAGCTTTAAAAATCCTAACTGCACCTCTTTTGCTCTCAAACGAAATACATCATTAAAAGACTTTCTGAATCGGTCAAAAGTCTCAAAAGGCAAACCCGCAATCAAATCTAAATGGAGATCAATAACATCTCCTTTCATGATTTTCTCTATATTGGAAGATAATAATGAGAAATTCTGATTTCTTTTTACAGCAACATTGGTAGGTTCATGAGTAGATTGAATTCCTATTTCAAATCTGAAATAGTTTTTAGGAACTTTGCTGTTCAGATACTCAATAGTTTCATCATTCAACAGGTCGGCATAAATTTCAAACTGGCAGTTCAGACCAGGTCTGTGATTTTCAATAAGAAAATCAAATACTGTCATGGTATGTTTTTTATTGAGATTGAAGGTGCGATCTAAAAACTTGATCTGTTTTACATCACTATCAATAAGGTACTTTAAATTCTCCACAATATATTCTCCGGGAAAATATCTCACTCCTTTTTCCAGCGATGACAAACAGTATTGGCAAGAGTATGGACAACCTCTTGAGGTTTCGAAATAAGTTATCCTGTTCCTGCGTTCATTATTATCAAATTCCAACCGATATGGAGATGGAAATTTTATCAGTTCAGTAATATCCGCCTGTGCAGTCTTATAACTGATGTTGTATTTTGATGAAACACTATCAATATTCAGGTTATTGCCTTTTTGCAAAGCATCAAGCAACTGCCCCAATACAAATTCACCTTCACCGCTTACTACATAGTCAACATCCCAGTTATTAATAAAAAACTGAGGTTCATAACTAACTTCTGGACCACCAGTAATTATTATTATATCAGGATTTTGCTCTTTTAGTATTTTGGCAAGTTCACGACTTTGTTTCACATTCCAAATAGAGACACTTATCCCTACAACATCATATCCTCCCTCCAAGATATTATCTGCCACGACAGATACGCTCTCCTTTATAGTATATTCGCTAAAAGACAGGTCAAACCGGTCTTTATTTACAACATAAAGCCAGCGCAATGCCATAGATGTATGAATATATTTAGCATTAAAAGTGGTGAGATGAACTTTCATTGTGGTTTGTTATTTTACAACAACAAAGATAATGAAAACCGTCGCATGAAAGATAGCTTTTTCTTAATTGGTTCTTGATTCGTTCTTATCTGGTTCTTATATTCTCCTTTTATATAAGAGAAAATAGTGGAGTAGGAATAAACTTTTAGTGTCTGAAATAAGGCTAAGTTAATAATGAAGTTTTATGTTAAAAATGTTAATTGTGTTTGATTATTGAAAATAATAATTATATTTGTTAACCGTTAAACTCCTTAAATTACACAAGTTTATAGTTCGTACTGTTAAGGCATCTAACTATAAACATAAAACACCAACGATTATGATGAAAAACAGAGTCTATTTAAAGAAAAACGGAAGGCATCCTTTCAGAATTCCTTTGATGGTGTTGTTTGTCTCACTCCTAACTTTTAACATTACAGATGCTAAAGGCGATGATGTTAAACCAAATGGTAATAATATTACTGTCTCCGGCTATGTAACTTGTCAGGGTGAAAGAATTTCCGATGTTCTAATTGAAGCAGTGTCCACAAGTGAGGAAACAATCTCTGATAAAGAGGGGAAATTTTCTATTGAAGTAGTTAAAGGTGGTGTTATCACCTTTCAGAAAGATGGTTATGTAACTTATGAGTATCTTGCTGATGAGCCTCGTGACAACATGGTTATCTGTTTACAGGTTGTAGTTGAACCGGAAGAAAACAGTGAGGCTGTTATTATTATTCATACCAAGAAAGAGTAGGGAATTGATTAAAACTTTCCCGTAGTAGTATATGCATCGTGATAAAAAATCAGGGTGCGATTATCAGCTTTGGCTTTGTCCATAAATCGCTTTTTCTCCTCCATTGCAACAACCATACTGTTGTCGTATGCACATAACCAACTTAATTGCAGGTTTAGAGATGTAGGTACAACATCACCGGGGAAAGCATATTTACCATCCTCATTTTCAAACAATACGGCAATCTGTCCGGGCGTGTGACCATCATACAGTTCTAACCTTATATTTTCATCTAATTGAATATCTTCGAGAACAAACTTCAATTGTCCAGCATCATATACAGGTTCAATATTATCTGCGAAAAATGACCCTTTCTCAAAAAGTGATGGCTTGCGATAATTATTCCACTGTTTTAGACTAACGTGATATGTGGCGTTCGGGTATGCAGGAACAGCTTCATTGTCATCATTTAATATAGTGCTTCCCCCACAATGATCAAAATGCAGGTGAGATATGATCACGTCTGTCACTTCTTCCGGCTCATAGCCTATTTTACGTATTTCATCACGAATATCTACTGTATTGTGTGGTTGAAAGAATTTTAATTTGTTATTGTGTTTATTACCCAGACCGTTATCAATTAGGATACGGCGAGATTCGGTTTCGATAAAAAGGCAGCGCATCGACATAACGCACATATTGTTTTCGTCTGTTTTATACTTGGCAGACCAATACTTTTTTGGTACAGCGCCAAACATAACACCTCCATCTCCCATGAAATATCCCGATTCAATAATATGATACTTGAGCATAATTGTTGTATTTTTGTAGCAAATTTAATATTTCGAAGTGATATTTGATTAAATGATTGTTTGATTTGCATGAATTAATCAGTAGCTGAACGAAAATTTGTAAGAATGAGAATTCCCGTAAAGAGAGAAAATATTGCAGAATATCTGCTATTTATGTGGCAGACAGAAGACCTCATAAGAGCATATAAACTTGATATAGATAAAATTCAACAATCAGTTATCGATTCTGTATATCAGTCTGTTGAAGAAAGAAAGAATGCCAGAGACTGGTACGAAGGTTTAATAATAATGATGAAGTCAGAGGGTGTCCAGGAAAAAGGACATCTTCAGATAAATAAAAATATCATTATTGATCTTACTGATATTCATCTACGTCTTCTGAAAGATCCTAAGGAATCGGAATATATTGGAGTGTATTATAACACTCTACCTTATATAGTTGAACTCAGATCTAAAACTACAGATAAAGAGGTTCCGGAACTTGAGACATGTTTCACAGCGCTATATGGTTATATGTTGCTAAATATTCAAAAAAAAGAAATTTCAAAAGAGACACAGGCTGCTATCACTCAAATTACTTCTTTACTCCGTCTGCTTTCAAAAAAATATAAAGAGATCGATCAGCAGGAGTAATGAGCTACATTTTATAAAGCAATAGGAATAAATTTTTTCATAATGGCAATAATTTCAGAGGCAATTAAATTGTTGGGTAGAACAGGTAAAGAGACCCTGAAGCAGCAGTTTTTTTATGGATTGATTGAGAAAAGAGTACTGGTAACAGGCGCTAATGGTCAGCTTGGTAAAGAACTTAAAGAAATATCACAACAGGTAAATATGCCTTTTAAGTTCTATTTTACTGATATGGACAGTCTGGATATTACAGATCGTGACCAGGTTGATGAATTTGTGAGTGTAAACAAAATAGAATATATAATCAATTGTGCGGCATATACTGCTGTGGATAAGGCTGAGTCCGACAGTGACAAGGCCTTTGCAGTTAATGTAAACGGTATTGAAAACATTGCAATAGCTTCGAGAAAATATAACATAAAGGTAATTCATATCTCGACCGATTTTGTTTTTGATGGTGAATCAAGAATCCCTTACAAGGAGAATGACTCTGTAAATCCATTATCTGTTTACGGTGAATCAAAGTTAGAGGGAGAGAGAGTTCTGCAATCAATGTCACCAGAGTGGATAATAATCCGAACAAGCTGGTTATATTCAACTTATGGCGATAATTTTGTGAAGTCGATGATACGCCTCATGACCGAAAGGGATTCTCTCAAAGTTGTAGAGGATGAAATTGGGTCACCCACATATGCAGGTGATCTTGCAGAGATGATTATACATATACTTCAATATTCTGAAGAAAAAGACTGGAAAACAGGTCTTTACCATTTTGCAAACAGAGGAGAGGTATCGAGATTTGATTTTGCATTAAAGATAAAGGATGCAACAGGCATAGAGGATTGTGAAGTTTCTTCTATAACATCAAAAGAGTATGGTGCTCCAGCTAAGCGACCTGCATATAGCGTTTTAGATGTTACAAAAATTTCGGGTGCTTTTAAAGTGGAAATCCCAAACTGGGAGGAAAGTTTAATGCGCTGTATAGAAAAACTTAATAGCTATCAATAGAGATAAACAAAATAAAGAAAGAGAAAATAGAATTTAGAATAACCAGATGGACTTGAAAAAAGAGATATTAAAGAGACGGACATTTGCAGTGATTAGTCACCCCGACGCCGGTAAAACTACACTAACTGAAAAGCTTTTGCTTTTCGGAGGTGCAATTCATGTTGCAGGTGCTGTTAAATCAAACAAGATAAAGAAAACTGCCACATCAGACTGGATGGAGATTGAAAAGCAAAGAGGTATATCTGTTGCTACATCTGTGATGGGTTTTGATTATAATGACTATAAAATAAATATTCTTGATACACCGGGACATCAGGATTTTGCGGAAGATACATTTCGTACACTCACAGCAGTTGATAGTGTTATTGTTGTGGTTGATGTGGCAAAGGGGGTTGAGACGCAGACTCGTCGACTCATGGAGGTTTGCCGTATGCGGAACACTCCTGTGATGGTTTTTGTTAATAAACTTGACAGGGAGGGTAAAGATCCATTTGAAATTCTTGATGAGCTTGAAGAGGAGCTGCAGATAAATGTGCGACCCTTAAGTTGGCCAATTGATATGGGTGACAGGTTTCGCGGTGTATATAATATATATAGAAACAGTCTGGATCTGTATAAGCCCAGTAAACAGGTTGTTACAGAGTCGGTGCATCTTGACATCGAATCTCCTGAACTTGAGAAACATATATCTGCCGATCTGGCAGGAAAACTGAGAGGTGAGGTTGAGCTTATTACTGAAGTTTACCCTGAATTCAACCGTGATGAATATCTGGCTGGTAAACTTGCTCCCGTGTTTTTTGGTTCTGCTCTTAATAATTTTGGAGTAAAAGAGCTGCTGGATTGTTTTGTGGAAATTGCACCTTCACCCCGAAAAATTGAAGCTGTGGAAAGAGTGGTTGAACCACTGGAGGAGGATTTTACAGGCTTTATCTTTAAAATACATGCCAATATGGATCCAAACCACAGATCACGTTTAGCTTTTGTAAAGGTATGTTCAGGAAAGTTCGAGAGAAATGTAAACTATAAACATGTTCGTTTCAACAGAATGATGAAGTTTTCTTCGCCAACTGCTTTCATGGCACAGAAAAAAGAGATTCTTGATGAAGCATATGCCGGAGATATAGTTGGTTTGCCGGATACCGGAAATTTTAAAATTGGTGATACATTAACTTCCGGTGAAGAACTTCACTTCAAAGGTTTACCGAGCTTCTCTCCTGAAATGTTTAAATATATAGAAAATGCTGATCCTCTTAAATCAAAACAGCTTCAAAAGGGAGTAGAGCAGCTTATGGATGAGGGTGTTGCTCAGTTGTTTACTAATCAGTTTAATGGTAGAAAGATTATTGGTACAGTTGGTCAGCTTCAGTTTGAAGTAATTGAATATCGTTTACTTCATGAATACGGTGCGCAGTGCCGCTGGCAACCAATTCAGCTTTATAAGGCTTGCTGGATTGAGAGCGATGATAAGGAGCAGCTTGATGATTTTAAAAAGCGTAAGTATCAGTATATGGCTAAAGACAAGCAGGGTAGGGATGTTTTTCTAGCAGAGTCAAATTATATTCTTATGATGGCTCAGCAGGATTTCAAGAATATCCGCTTCCACTTCAGCTCTGAGTATTAGCCATATGCACTGTAACCTGCTGTAGGGAAGAGATCATGCCCTTGTCATACAGTTTCTTATAGAACAATTCCGTAAGATCATGATTTACTTCCCACAGATCGCTGCTTTTTGCCCATACCCTAACGGTGAATTCAAGCGATGTGGGATTTATTTTGGTCATTCTTGCAAATGGAGAGGGCTGCTTTAGTACTTTTGGGTGAGAACCAGCAATATCTTTAAGCAATGATTTTACCTCATCAATATTACTTCCATAGTCAACGTTAATCACAATGACAGTACGTAGTGTACCATCCATACTCCTGTTATTGATAATATTGCCTGTGGATAAAGGACCATTAGGAATATATACGGTCTTATTGTCACCTGTCCTGAGAATAGTATGTAAAATGCCAATGCTTTCAACTGTTCCCTCAAGGTTCTGTGTAGTTATATAATCACCACCTTTAAAAGGTTTGCTAAGCAGAATCATTACTCCTCCTGCAAAATTTGCCAGGTTATCTTTCATAGCCAGACCAATTGCCAAGCCAACGGAGGCGATTATTGCCGCAATTGAAACCGTTTTTACACCTACTGCATTAATAATTATCATGAATAGAACTGCATACAGGAATGTTTGAAGCACTGTTCTGAGAAATCCTTTTAGAACTGTATCCCAGGAACTTTTGCTTATCACTCTATTGAAGAAACCAACAATCTTTGATATTATAAAACGACCGATTATAAATATCAGAATTGCAACAAAAATGTATATTATTAATTCTATACTCCATGTAAGGGCATTATCAAGGATCTGATTGATATTACCCTCTTTTACCAATTCTCCAAAAGTTAGTGGAGCATTAACTACCAGGCTGTCGACCGGTATTATAGTCTGCAGTAGTGTAGACATTTACATCTATATTTTAAGGATTTGATAAATATTAAACGCAAAAATACAAAAAAACGTCTATTTTTGTTCTTAATATCCCTTGTATGATAAAAATGAAATATATAATTACCCTTTTACTACTCTGCTCAGCAACCCTAAACTCTTATGCACAATCACTTAGTTACATGGATTGGGTTGATCGGTCTGCTAAATATATCGAAAACAATAAGTTAGACAGTGCTGCCATCGCTTTGTACAATGCTATGTCACTTGAACCTGCACATGAAAGTAATCCTGTATTGCTGTTGAATTTAGGGATACTGCAGCGTCAGCTTGGGCAGTATGACGATTCCTATATCTCATTCACAGCTTCGCTTACGAACAATCCGATTCCTGATATTGTTCTACACAACAGAGCGTCTCTTTTGGTTGATATGGGCAGATATGAAGAGGCAATGGAAGATTATAATGCAATACTTGTGGATTTTCCTCATGATGTTGAAGCCTTTTACCGCAGGGGGGTACTTCATCTGGAAAATCATGACAGGGTAAAAGCAGAGGCCGATTTTAAAAGATCTGAGGAGATTGACCCTGACAATATGTTCACTAAACTGAGTAAGGCATTAATTTTTAAACTTGATGACAGATGGGAGGATGCAGAAAAGATTTACACTAATTTGATTAATAATGAACCTAATCCAGATCCTATTTTTTATATGAACAGAGCAGAGTGTTATGTGAATACTAATCAAATGTTTAAAGCATCTGCCGACTTGCGTTCACTTGGTGATACTCAAAGGAATAACCCATATTTTTACTTTTTAAGGGGGAGAGTGCGACTCGAACAATTTGATAAGGTTGCTGCCAAGGCTGACTTTGAAAAGGCTAAAACACTTGGTTATGACTCATCTATTGTGAACGAGTGGCTTAAGAAAATAGAATGAATATTCAGTATTAACTAAAACCAAACTTTATTTACTATGAAATGGGTCAGAAGAAACGATAGTGAAGCCAACTATGAAGACAGAAGAGGCAGGGGTAGTGGAAGAAAGGCTGCAATAGGTGGAGCAGGGGCTATTATTGTTGCTCTGATAGCACTACTGCTTGGTCAGAATCCTTTTGAGGCAGTAAATATGGTGAATAGTATTTCACCAGGGGGTGAATCGACCGAGATTGTTGATCCTTCAAGAGTAAATGAAAATGAAGAGCTAAAAGTGTTCACACTTGGAGTGTTTAATAGCGCAAATGAGGTGTGGAGTGAGATTTTCAGAACTCAACTGCAACAGAGTTATCAAAATCCAACTCTCGTAACATTTACTGATGCCACAATATCTGAATGTGGAGGAGCAACCTCTTCAGTTGGTCCGTTCTATTGTCCGGGAGATCAAAAAATGTATATCGACCTGAACTTCTTTCATCAGCTGAGAAATGATTTTGGAGCAAAAGGTGATCTGGCGATGGCTTATGTAACAGCTCATGAAGTGGGACATCATGTGCAAAAACTACTGGGCATTCTTGATCAGGTTAATCAGTACAGAGGTAGAATAAGTGAAACAGAATTCAACAAGTTAAATGTGAAACTTGAACTTCAGGCTGATTTCCTAGCCGGTGTATGGGTTTATCATGCACAACGTATGAACATAATTAAATTGGAGCCAGGTGACCTTGAGTCAGCAATTAGTGCTACAACTGCTGTAGGTGATGATACAATTCAAAAACGTTCAATGGGATATACTGTACCCGATTCATTTACGCATGGAACTTCTGCTGAACGTACTTATTGGTTCAGACTGGGTATGGAGACCGGTGATATAAGCAGAGGTGACACTTTTAATAATATCTGAAACTGATATTTCATATATTTTCAATTCTGCCTCTGAATGTGAAATATCAGAGTATATAATAATCTACGTTTGTTCAAACTCATCATAATCATTATAGATGACACTGTAACTTATTCGCTGTGGCTTTCCGATCATATATAATCTTATATCTCTCCCAGATATCTTCACCAATAGTACATACGCTGCTCATAATATTATCACCCTTGGTAAGTGAAAAATGACTTGAAACTTTATAGAATGTTTACCAAAATATATTTCCATAATTTTGTAACAATCTTTAAGTGAGGGAGATAAATATCACATAACATACATGTGTGAACTGATCTATGCACTCTATGCCAATGATGCCATTTCGCACGGGAAAATAGGTATCCGTAAAATCAGCTCTATATTTCAAGTCCTCTTTCGTGTTTCACTGAATGACATCCATAACAGTTTCCACCGGATGAAAACCCGTGCTGGCTCACGGACATTGTTTTTGGATCAGCTAAAATTTAGTTTGGAGGAATATATGGACAGGGA
>NZ_JAQVHI010000041.1:0-18384 GCF_028696275.1 Lascolabacillus sp. | reverse complement strand
GTCAATATATGCCTGCTCAGTTTTATCAGGTATGTAAAGGTTCAATAAAAGCTAATCCAACTGACCTGGTTCATAGTCATATAAATACGGTAACAGGTATATATTCACGAGCTTGCGGTTTATCAGATTAAAAAGAAAACATTGATGATTGATAGCTAAATGATGAAAGTGAGCAATTGAATACTTGTTCTCTCGTTAACTGACTAAGTTGGAAGTTATAATTATATAACTATCGCTTAGTCAGTTTTTTTATTTCTATGAACAAAGTAAAATTATTCTTGTTTAAAAAACATGAAGAATATTAGTTATCTACTTTACTTATTAGTAATTGTTGCTGTTTTAACCAATTGTTCGGAAAAAAGAAACAGTGGAAATATTAATGTAGCTGTACTCCTCACCGAAGGTTTTCATGGGGAAGAGACATATATTCCAATAGGCTATCTTATTAATAAAGGGATTAATGTTACTGTTATTGGTCCGAAAAAAGGAACAGTTCAGTCTTGGGACAAAGTGTATAGCATTGAAATAGAAAAAGCTTTGGGTGATATCTCAATTGATGACTTTGATATGTTAATTATACCAGGAGGTAGTTCACCGGCAAAAATGAGAGAGATACCTGAAGTTGTGGATTTCACAATTAATTTCTACAATACTGGTAAAACGGTGGCCTCGATATGTCATGGACCTCAGTTGCTTGCAGCAACCGGAATACTTAATGGTGTGAATGCAACTGGTGTAAGTGATATTCAGGAAGAGCTGGAAGCAGCCGGGGCCTTTTATATAAACGAAGCAGTTGTAGTGGATAATAATCTTATTACCTCAAGAGATCCTGATGACATACCATCATTTATTGTTGCAGTAGCAGATGCTGTAATCAACCAAAAATGACCAACAATGTAAATTTAATGCCAATCATTAGCTGTAATCAATTTAAATGAGTCTTTTTTTAAGGAATAAATTGATTATTTTTGCAGCAGGTGCTTTATTTGATTTAAGCTGAATTATATGAGGAATATATCTATACCAACCATTTTCTTCTTTTTAACTACAGTTATACTAGGTTTTGCTCTTCTTATCAATAACAATAAGAGGGCAGATTATCCTGGATATAGCAGCTCCACAATTATGAACCGAATTACTCATATACAAGAGTTGGCACTGGTTAAACATAATTACACGGGAGTAATTAGCTACAAAGACTATATGAAGTTCCTCAATATCAATATTCCACTAACAGATAAGTATTTTCTTTTAAAGTATAATGGATACCTAAAAGCGGGTGTAGATTTCAGTCGTGTAAAGATTGATGTTCAAAATGATTCTACTATACATGTATCAATACCGAAGCCTAAGATTTTAGACACTGTTATTGATGAGAAGTCAGTTGAGGTATTCAATGAAAGTGAGAATGCTTTTAATCCCATAAAAATTTCTGATTATAATGAAGCGCTTACAAGAGAAAAGAATAACATGATAAAAGATGCTATCGATCAGGGAATTTTGTCAGATGCTACAGAGCAGGCAAAAATTGCGCTGAGAACAATGCTTGAAGAAATGGGATTTTCTCAAATATATATTACTGAAGAATTAATCATACCACAAATACATTAATATGAGGTTTACTTTCCGTTTATATTTCTACTGGGTATCAATATTTCTAATATTTTATGCCGGAGTATTGGGCTTAATGTCGCTTTTCTGGGGACTAAACATGAATTTTTGGCAAATTTTATTAGTCTTCGCAATTGTTGGTATGCTACCTCCTGCTATTTTGACAGCTTACTTTTATAAACGTTTGAATTACATGGAGTCGGATAATATTGATCCACCACAATTTACTGGTCAAAGAGAAGCTACTTATAAATATAATGGTCGTACTAAATACCCTTTTGATGAAATATTACAACGAATCGACAGACAATGGATTATCTCTTATTCAGACAGGAAAAACTGTGTTTTAAAATTTAGAACTGATGCAAGAATGAGATCCTGGGGGTTTGGCGGTTATATTAAGATGGATGAAAATGAAAATCTTTTGGTCATCATATACCCAATGTTCCCAAAATATAAGAGAGAGAGGATTATGGTAGACCAGTTATTCCTTATCATGAAAAATGTTCTTGGTGTCTAAATCAATTTATTGAAGTGGGTTGTATCCCTCACAATATTGTATCACTACTTCATTTACAAATTTCAGGAAATCATTGTGTTGCTCCTTACTTATCATTTCAGGATAGCTTAAGATTAGCAACTCCTGTTTTTGACCTTCAATTCTATATGGTAAATGAACAAACCTGTATGGAGTTAGTGTATAGCCAGCGCGCTCGTAAAACTGTAACCTCCTAACAGAAAGTTCATTGTTCAGAGGATCAATCTCAAGAATAATAGTATGTTCTGAATCACGTAAATGTCGAAGAAGCTGAGAACCATAGCCATGGCCACGAAATTCCGGATTAACCGCCAGATGTTCAAGATAACGATACGACTCCCATTCCCAGAAGAACATTATACCAATAAGTTGTTGGCCTTCCCATGCTGATAATGGAAAAAAACGCTCATCCTCAAATGCTCGTAGATGATCATTCTTTTTTCTACGTTCTGCATCAGGAAAGCTTTTTTCATACAACTCCCATACTTTGTCCCATCGCTCTTTATCGTCGATCTCAATCCTTAAGTAATCCATTATTCTATTTAAAAGGTTTTACAACAAAGTTAGTAAAATCCATAAAAAGATAAAAAGAAAATTTGTCTCTTCTTTTTTACTCTTAAATATCACAGGTACCGTCAATTGAACAGGATTTACCTTTTATAACTTCAGTCTCAGCAACTTTATTGGTGCGATTTTTCCATGCTTTATACGATTTGTACAAAACATCAAGAAACAACTGAACAGGTTCTGAACCTACAATAGCCTGTCTTCTGTCCATCAGAAATGTTGGAACAGTATCAAATCCAAGATTAGCTGCTTCCTGCATATCCTGTTTTATTTCATATTTATAATCATCACTATCAAGCATCTCAATTATCTCATTTTTGCTTAATCCAGCCTCTGCTCCTATTGTTAAAAGCAGATTTCTGTCGCTGTAATCCTTTGCTTCTTCGAAATATGCTTTAGATAATTTATTCAGAACAATAGAATCAACTCCTTTTTTTGATGCTAATTTTATAAGTCGGTGTGCATCACGAGTATTTGCTGCTATTGCATTTTCCAGATTAAAAACAACACCTGCTTCATCTGAAAGTTTTCTTAATGAGTTGTACATACTTTTAATTCCTTCCGCAGGATAACCTGCTTGATAAATTAAATATTCCTCAACAGGTATTCCATTACCATTATCCGGCAGACTGGTGTCAAGTTGAAAAGCTTTCCATTCTAGTTCTACTTCATCTGCATGTTCAAACTGTTTTAATGCTTTCTCATAATGTATTTTACCAATATAGCAGTATGGACACATAATATCAGTCCAAACTTCAATTTTCATTTTATTTGATTCCATTTCAATTTCTTTTTATACAATCACTTTAAACAAGCCGAACCTGATTTTGTTTAAAGTTATTATGGTCTTATATGAAACATTATAACTAGAAATAAAAATAATTTAATCGTCCTAAATACAAACAAAAAAAGAAGAATATTTGTTATAATAATATCATTGGTTTTGCATTATATAAACTTATCAATTTTCCCAAATAGTGCATAATCTTTACTACAGATAAAGGACACTCGTGGTCCACTTTATGAAGAAACTTTAATTAAGGTGATAAAAAATGATAAACCATAACTAATTATATGCCTATGTAAATAAATATTTGATTCTCTGCAGGAAGAGGGTAATTTTTTATAGCTGAAAAATTATCATGTGTATAGTAACTTTTAATATACTAATTAAAAAAACATTAAATGAATAAATCCATATTTTTGACCGTTATGCTTGTAATGACTCAAATGCTATTTAATATAAGCATTAGTTTTGCAGACAGTAATGTTAATAATAAGCTGTCTTCAAACTCGGGAGTCTTAGCAATTGATGAAACTGTAACAGCAATCAATCAACAAAGTAAGCTGATATCAGGAAGGGTACTTGATGAGCATGGTATTGCTGTAATTGGTGCAAATATAATTGAGAATGGAACAACAAATGGAACTGTTACTGATGTTGATGGTAATTTTCAGTTAGAGGTTGCAGATGGCGCTGTAATAACAATTTCATATATTGGATATTTAGATAAACAGGTAAATACAGCTGGAATAAGTACATTTAACATAGTTCTGATAGAAGACACACAAACATTGGATGAACTTGTTGTTGTGGGTTATGGAACTATGAGAAAGTCAGATGTAACAGGATCTATTTCAACAGCAAAGGGTAGTGATATCATAAAAAACCAATCATTTAATGCACTAGAAGGACTAAAAGGTAAGGCTGCCGGTGTAAACATTTTCTCAAATACAGGTCAGCCAGGTGGCGAGATGAGAGTAATTATCAGAGGTATCTCTACTATTAATGCATCAGCCAGTCCTCTTTACGTTGTAGATGGTGTTGTAATGTCCAATTTCCAGTTCTTAAACCCTAATGATATCGAGTCTATTGAAGTATTGAAGGATGCTTCTTCTGCCGCTATCTATGGTGCTCGTGGAGCAAATGGAGTGATTCTTGTTACCACTAAAAGAGGCGGAAACACTGGCAGTCGTGCGCGTGTATCATACGATGGTTCATTGTCAATAAGTGAAATGGCAAGATACATGGATGTAATGGATGCCAATGAATGGATGAGTACATTTAAGCAGGGACTGGAAAATGCAAATGCATGGCAAAACAGAAACTTTACTACAGATCTTTCGCAAATATTTACTGATGAACGAATTTTTAATTCTGATGGGACTCCAAAGTATGATACAAATTGGCAGAAAGAAGCCTCAAGGACTTCATTGTCTCAAAATCATCAGGTAAGTATACAACGCGGAGATGGCGATCATTCTGTGGGTGCATTTATTAATTATACTGATCAGCAAGGTATATTACATAACACTTATTTTAAAAGAATAAATGCAAAATTGGCATATGATGACAAACCTACTTCATGGTTATCAACCGGAGTTAATCTGCTCGTAAATCACTCATGGGGTAATAGAACATCAGATAACCCATATGGTCAGGGTGCACTACGTACTATGATAGAGTTATTACCGTTTTTGCCTGTTATGCTGGATGGTCAGTATGCACAAACAAATAGTTTCAGGACTGATGCTATTTTACGTGATCAGAATAATCCTTCAGGTGGAATGCAGGGATTCAGCCCCGAGGGTGTTGGTAACCCTGTAGAGCTGTTAAAGCGTATGGAAGCAAAACAATATAGAACCCAGATTTTTGGTAATGCGGCTCTTACATTCCATTTAGCAGAAGGATTGGATTTGAAAACACAGTTTGGTGTTGACTATCAGAACAATCGAAATGCAAACTATACTCCATTTACGCCACGACCACTTATTAATCAAAGTTCAACCGGTAGAGCGGAAGGGAATAACTCTAATACGCTATATTGGCAGGAAGAAACTTATCTGACTTACAACAGACTTATTGGAAGTCATTCTGTTAATGCAATGGGTGGAGTATCTTGGCAGGAAAGAACTTATACATACTTTAGTGCAGTTGGGAGTAACTTTTCAGACGATTTTTATGGGTACTACAATTTAGGTAAAGGATCTGACAGACCTTCTGTAGGAAATGACCACGATAAATGGTCAATGAATTCATTTTTTGCCAGATTAGCATATTCATACGATAATAAGTATTTAGCGACGGTTACAAGCAGATGGGATGGATCATCAAAATTTGGTGCAAACAATAAGTATTCATGGTTCCCATCAATTGGTCTGGGATGGCTGATGACAAATGAAGATTTCTTATCAGGAAATGCTGTAATAAGTCGCTTGAAACCACATACATCATTTGGTGTAACCGGGAACTCTGAAATTGGAACTTATGCTTCACTTGCTACAATAGGACAGTCAACTACAATTATAGGTGAGTCTCTCCAAACAGTATCATATACTCAACGTATGCCTAATCCTGACTTGAAATGGGAGAAGACAAATCAGTGGGACATTGGTGTGGATCTGGGACTTTTTAATGATAGATTAAATATTGAAGCTTCATATTACTATAAGTATACTACCGACCTCCTTTTAAGTCGTCCTATACCAAGATCAACTGGTTTTTCTTCGATTACCAGTAATATTGGAGAGGTTTCAAACAGAGGGTTCGACCTTTTAGTAAATGCATACCCTGTTGAAACGAGTGATTTCAGTTGGAATAGTATGCTTAACTTAAGTTTCAATAAGAATAGAGTAGAGAAGCTTGATGAGAGTTCATCAGTAGACCAGGTAACAGGAAAACGTCAGATACTACTTGATGGATTTGTTGGTTATGATATGCTTATTCGTGAAGGTGAAGAGTTATCTTCATTCTATGGTTACAGACGTGTAGGTATCTACGATGGGGTAGAGGCTAACTGGGATAGAGAAACAATGAATGTACCTTCAACTATAGGTGAAAAAGTAACATATAAAGAAAGAGAAATTCTTGGCAATGGTTTACCTGATTGGATGGGCTCCTTTATTAATACATTCAATTATAAAGGATTCGATCTGACTGTAGATCTTCAGTTCTCCTGGGGAGCTGATATTATGCAAGAATTTTTCCACTCTTCTGAGGGACGATTCTTAACAAGTGGAATAGATCGTTTATGGCAGGAAGCATGGCATCCAACAAAAAACCCAAATGGTACTGCACAAGCAATTCGTCTTGCTAACTTCGGTATGGGTAATAATGCCAACGCTGATGATACTTGGGTGGCTGATGGATCATATTTACGAGGCAATTTAATTCAGTTAGGATATACATTCACGCCAGACATATTGCAACGTATAGGTTTATACTCACTTAGATTGTATGGAAACATAAACAATGCTTTCTTAATCACTTCTTCTGATTATTTAGGTTATGATCCTGAAAATTCATCTCGATTAGGTGATAATAAATGGGGAACAAACCGTCAGTTCTTTACATATCCACGTCCAAGAACATACACAATGGGTATTAATGTAACATTTTAATTGATAGTCAGTAATTACAAAAAACAGTAATCATATGAAATTACATAAAATATATAAATACTTACTTTGCATGCTCTCATTAACAATTGTGATGAGTTCATGTGAAGGGTTTCTGGAAGAAAGTCCATTGGACGAGAAAACAACAGGTCAGTTTTGGAAAACTGAGTCAGATGCCATTACCGGTGTAAATGCTCTCTATTTTGGAGGTGTTCCTTACCTTCATAATATTGATGTAGATGGCGGATGGACACCCAAGGCTACTATGTGGGGTGGTGTAATGTCAGGTCTTTTCATTGATAAACGTAAAGATAGAACTTTTACAAATGCCTCAGAGGGAGGAAACTTTAATATTGAATCTTTTGATGCTACTTCTCAGAAAATGTGGTCAGAATTCTATATTGGTATTTCTCGTGCAAACTTTGTAATTGAAAATATACCTACAATGACAGATGTTTTATCTGCTGAACAGATAGCTAACTTCGTTGCTCAAGGTAAATTCTTTCGCGCTTATGCATATTTCTATCTGGTAAAAGAATATGGTGATGTTCCTTATATCGATAAACCATATACTTCTCTTGAAGGAATTTATGTTGAGCGAACACCCGCAGCACAAGTATATGCAAATATAGAGTCAGACCTTCTTGACATAATTGGAGGTAATTCATTGCCTAATATATCCTTTTATGCAAATAAAGGTTATGTTACCCGCCCAATGGCGCAGACTCTGCTGGCAAATGTATATTTACAATGGGCAGGAGCTCCTGTAAATGGTGGGAATGAGTACTATTCAAAGGCTGCTGCTATGGCTATGAACGTAATAAATGGAGGTCAGCATGCACTTGAACAGCCAAATGGGAGCAGTACAGATTTGTCATCAGCATATAATGTAATAAAAACCAGTAAGTCTTCAAACGAAATAATATATGCTAAAGAATACAACCAAACTAGTTTTAATGTTGGTAACTCTTATGCAGTTCGTTCAATAGGTACCGATGCATTTCAATGGAAGAATGCTGATGGTGCCAATGTATTTAAACCTGGTGGTGATGTTTTATATAATGCTTATCTGCCATCTGATTTACTTTTGAACAGTTATCATTCCGATGATATACGTAACATGGAGAAACAGTTCTTTTTCAGAGAATACACAGACGACACTGGCGTAAGTCACACCTTAAATAATGTAGGAAACTGGGCTTGGTTTGATGCAGGTTCATTAATAAACGGACGAAATGGTGATTATAATATGCCTATATTCCGTTATGCAGAGGTATTACTCATAGCAGCAGAGGGACTTGCACGTACAGGAAATGAATCAGAAGCAAGAGGTTACCTTAATCAGGTAAGAACTCGTGCCGGCTTACCAAACGAAACTGCAAGTGGTGATGCTTTAATTCAGGCTATTCTGACAGAGCGTTTTCATGAATTCCCACTCGAGTTTAAAATTTGGGATGATATTCGTCGCACACGCTTATATCCAGAAGCAGATGGAGTAGGTTCCGGCAGATTGAAATGGACACCACTGGCAAATGCTCTTATTCAGAATAAACCGGAAGGTCAGGCAGTTGTTGGGAAAATACCTGAGTATGCACTTCTTTGGCCTATTCCTCTAAGTGAAATGCAGGCTAACCCAGCTTTAGCAGGTAATCAAAATCCCGGATGGAATTGATTAGAAATACACCGGATTTTTAACATCTAAAAAATAACCCCAAAAGCAATTATTAATGCTTTTGGGGTTTATTTCAAAATTCAAATGAATACAGTATTCTTTATTCCAGAACCTTTTCAGCTTTATTCATTATTATCTGCTGTTTTTCTTCATCAAAATCAATGATAACAGTATCTCCTTCTTTCATACCTGTACTAATGATTTTTTCTGCCAACTCATCTTCTATATACTTCTGGATAGCTCTTTTCAGAGGTCTTGCACCAAATTGTATATCATATCCCTTATTAGCAATAAATTCTTTAGCAGTTTCAGTAAGATTTATCTTGAATCCAAGATCTCCGATACGTTTATAAAGTCCTTCCAATTCCAGGTCAATAATCTTATATATAGACTCTTTACTTAGTTGATCAAACATTACAATATCATCCACCCTGTTTAAAAACTCTGGGGCGAAAGCTTTATTAAGAGCTTTCTGGATAACACTGCGTGAGAATTCAGCATCACTTACATCACTATATGTGGTGAAACCTACTCCTCGTCCGAAATCCTTCAGCTGACGTGTGCCAATATTAGACGTCATAATCAGAATAGTGTTTCTGAAGTCTATTTTACGACCCAGGCTATCTGTTACATGACCTTCATCCATAATCTGAAGCAAGAGATTAAATACATCGGGGTGAGCCTTTTCAACCTCGTCCAGCAGTACTACAGAGTATGGTCTGCGACGTACTTTCTCAGTCAGCTGACCACCTTCCTCATATCCAACATATCCCGGAGGAGCTCCTACAAGCCTGGAAACATTAAATTTTTCCATATACTCACTCATATCAATTCGGATGAGATTCTCAGATGAATCAAAGAGAAACTGTGCAAGTTTTTTTGCCAAGTGAGTTTTACCAACACCGGTTGGTCCAAGAAACATAAAAGTACCAATAGGTTTATTTGGATCTTTAAGACCAACCCTATTACGCTGTATAGCTCTTACAACCTTGTCTACGGCTTCGTCTTGACCTATTACTTTACTCTTTAAGACATCCTTCATTTGAAGCAATCTATGTCCCTCTGCCTCAGCAATTCGTTGTACAGGTACACCTGAAATCATAGCTACCACTTCTGCTATTTTTTCCTCATCTACAATTTCCGGCTTCTCTTTAATCTCTTTCTGCCAACGTTCCTCTTCTGCCTCAAGAGCCAGAAGTAACTGACGTTGTTTATCCCTGAAACTAGCTGCCAGTTCATATTTTTGAGCTTTAACTGCATCAGTTTTTTGTTGTTCAACCTCTTTAAGCTCCTCTTCCAGTCGCTCTATTGTCTCAGGTATAACAATATTTGAAATATGAACTCTTGCCCCGGCTTCATCTAATGCATCAATAGCTTTATCAGGGAATGTACGATCCGTAACATAACGCTCAGTGAGTTTCACGCAAGCTTTTAATGCCTCATCTGTGTATCTCACATTATGATGATCTTCATATCTTTCCTTAATATTTCTCAATATCTGCAATGTTTCCTCCGTTGTAGTAGGGTCTACTATAACCTTCTGGAAACGACGTTCCAGAGCACCATCCTTTTCAATGTTTTTCCTATATTCATCCAAAGTTGTAGCTCCAATACACTGTATTTCACCTCTGGCAAGTGCAGGTTTCAGCATATTGGCTGCATCCAGAGATCCTGCTGCACCTCCCGCACCAACGATTGTGTGAATTTCATCAATAAACAGAATGATGTTCGGGTTTTTGGAAAGTTCATTCAGTATAGCTTTAATACGCTCTTCGAATTGTCCTCGATATTTTGTGCCTGCCACTATCGAAGCCATATCTAGAGCTATTACCCTCTTATCGAATAGTGCACGTGAAACCTTCTTCTGTGTGATTCTGAGAGCTAATCCATCTACTATTGCAGATTTACCTACTCCCGGGTCACCAATAAGTACAGGATTGTTTTTCTTACGCCTGCTGAGTATCTGAGCAATTCGCTCTATCTCTTTCTCGCGACCAACAACAGGGTCAAGTCTGTTTTCTATGGCAGCGCGTGTAATATCAGTTCCAAAGTTATCAAGTACAGGTGTGTCAGATGAGCTGTTTTTTGTTTGAGAAGTGCCCTGTGCACCACCAGGATTGAACGATTTGTCGTTCATATCCTCATCATCATCATCCGTGAAATTTGGTCCTGATACTGGAGAATCAGCTTCATCTAAATCCTCCTCACTTCTGTTTTCAAGAATACTTTTAATATACATAAATGCACTAGAGTAATCCAGTTGAAACTGTTTAAGAATATCATATATCAAAGTATTTTTCTCCTTTAAAAGTGCAAGTAATATATGTTCTGTATCTGTTTCAATGCTTTTAGTAAGACGTGCCTCGAGAATACTCATTTTTAAAGCCTTCTCGGTATTTTTATTTATTACAAGCTCGCTAGTTCCATCATATGGCTCCTGAATAGAACGAACATGTGAATCTATATAATCTTTTAAGACGTGGAGATCTATATCAAAATCCTGAAGTACTTGTATAGCTAACCCATCTCCATCACGAAGTATACCAAGCATTAAATGCTCTGGCCCTATGTAATTGTTCTGGAGACGACCGGCTTCTTCACGACTATATGCCATAATGTCTCTAACGCGCTGTGAAAAGTTATTATCCATTGTTTTAATCCTTCTTTATTCTCTGTTACGATTACAAATATAAACTTTTATTTTTAATCGTATATTTTTAAAATATCTGTTTCACTCTTTACTATTCAGCTTAAAAGCAAAAACGATGCCAAATATATTTTGTCCTTTTTATAATACTATTTATACATTAGACATTTTAACATGCAGTTTTGTTTATTGAAGGAATTGATTTTCACTAAATTTAATTTCTTTGAGAGATAATAAAATTACTATAATAAGAGTTATAGCTTCTTGCGTTTTAATACTATCCATATAATCATCGGGGCACCAAACATAGCAGAAACTGCATTAATAGGGAGGGTCCTGTTAGAAACTGGCAATTGTGAAACAATATCGCAAACCAACATTAAAATACTTCCCAGAAGTATAGTTGCAGGAAGTACTGTTTTATGATTGACTGTTCGGAAAAATGCACGTGCAAAATGGGGAATTACCACTCCTACAAATGCTATCGGACCAGTAAAAGCTGTTACTGTACCAGTGATAATTGCAGAAATCGAAATAATTAAAATACGTGCTCTTTTGGTATTAAGTCCAGTACTCACTGCATAATTCTCACCAAGAAGCAGACTGTTTAGTGCTTTTTGTAGAAGTAGTGCTGAGGTTATTCCTGCTAAAACCAGAATAGAAAGAATAGGCATTTTATCCCATGTAACGTCACCTAAATTTCCAAAAGTCCATGTTACAAACACTTTTAGAGAATCCGGATCAGCAAAACTTTGCAATATAGTAACCAGAGCACTTGCAACATACCCAAAAATCATTCCAAGTACCAGAATAGTGATAGAGTCTTTTATCCTTGCGGATACACCCAATATTAAAATTAAAACTAGTGAAGCACCTGTTACAGCAGCAATAATCTGACCCATTCCACCTAATGAATAAATAATTGGGTGCAACACCGTACCGCTTAATAATGTAAGCAGAGCAACACCTAGTCCGGCACCTGCACTAACACCCAGTACATCCGGTCCTGCAAGTGGATTACGAAATAGAGTCTGCATTAGCAAACCGGCTACTGATAGAGCAGAACCGGAAATAATAGCAGTCAGCGCTTTAGGCAGTCTGTAATTCAGTATAATTTCATCAATTATAACATTTCCTGATCCACCAAAAAGCGCAGCCCATACCTCCTTAAAAGATATAGTTGCATTTCCTGTAAAAATATCACAGATGAAAGTTACACCTAACAGGATTATTAATAGTGCAAATATTGTTGAGTTCTTCTTCAAATTATCTTAATAACTTATTTGTAATCAGTTTAATGGTCTTATATAGGTGAATGAATAGTTATGCAGCTTTTCAGGATATGCAGCTTTTACTATATCCGATAAAATAAGGTCGGGATGAGCAATTGAACTTTCAAAATAATCATTTCCTCCTGTTTTTGTTGTACGGTTATGATTATTGAATATCTGCTTTTCTTTATATGGCTTTAAAAGCATGTATTTTGAGTCCTTGGCAGCTAGATCGGAATACCTATCTGCTTCACAGCCAAACCAGATATCACTTTCTCCAAATTGGGTAAGAACAGATTCAATATCCAGACCAATGCTGCCACTCATGTTATTGTTTTCATAAATGTACTTTAATCCTGCATCTCTAAAGAGCGCAGCATTAAAGCTATCTCCACCCGGTACATACCAGGTTCCCTGAAAAATGTCACCCGTCATGACTTTTTTTCTCGTGTCGGGTTCATAAGCTATTTCTCTAACTGCCAAATACCTTTCCTCAATATTATTGAATAATGTGTCTGCCAAAGCCCCCTTTTCAAAAAATGCGGCGATCATTTTTATCCATTCGGCACGTGCAAGCGGATTGTTCTCCATCCACTCCAATGAGTAGATGATTGGGAGACCAGCCTGAGTGAGTCTTAAGCTGTAATTGTCTAATTGTGCATAAGCTGAGTTTATTACAGCTTGTGGACTAAGTGCTATAGTTTTTTCAATATTAGGATTGAATGGATCACCTAAATCAATAATTTGACCTTCACTGATTTTATTCAGTATTTCAGGATTATAGATTCTTGATCCGTCGGTTACTCCAGTCACTTTATCCAATTCACCCAACAGAGATAAAAATTCAAAGTATGAAAAAGTATTTACTGAAATAGAAGTGAGAGGAACTTTAACTTTTATACCTTCTTCAGGAATTTCAATTGAGTCTGTCTTAACCAAATAGTATGCCCTGTAGATCTCTCTGTTTTCTTGCCATGGATTGTTGATTATTACTCTTGTATACTCTTCGTAATAATCAATTTTGAAACCCTGTGCATAACGAATATCTTCCGAGAATAGGTATTTGCCCTTCTCAATTGATGTATTCTTTTGATAATTACCTGTATTGCATCCATTGAATATGATAACCAAACAGACATAAAAAATTGAAAAGCAGGTGCTATTATTCACTTTGAACTTCATTTTTCTTTTGTTTCTTTTTTGTCTTTGCAGGATTATAGCCTGGTATTTTCATTTTTTTAGCCTTCAATCGTGTCGTTACCCTCGCTTCTGCTTTAGAGCCTGGGACATATTCATGACGATACATATTAAAAAACAGTATAAATAGAGAAAGAAGCAGTGGCCCGAATATTACACCCCAAAAACCAAAAATCGGGATACCAATAAGTACCCCAAAAACGGTAATCAATGGATGTATATCAGCCAGCTTTTTCTGCAAAAGGAATCTCGCAACATTATCTACACCCCCAATGATAAAAAGACCATAAATAATAAGTCCTACACCATTAACTAAATCACCACCAATCAAAAGCCCAATACCTAAAGGAACCCATATTATCATTGTTCCAACAAGTGGAAGTATAGTTGCGAATGCAGTTAAAATAGCGTAAAGAAGTGCACTGTTTACTCCAAACAACAGATATCCCATGTAAGCAAATAAGCCCTGCAGAATAGCCATAAGCGGTATACCGATAGCATTTGCCTGAATAATAAGCTTAGTCTCATCAATTAATATCTCTTTATTCTCATCCTTAAAAGGGAGTATCTCGGTAATAGCTTTTTCAAATTCTTCATTACTATAAAGCATGTAGTACAAAACAAACAATATAACCACAACGTTTATAATGAATGAATATATGCTGTTGCCAAGTATTTGAAGAATATTAGTTCCCGCTCTGGGAAGTGCCGATAGGTTTTCAGGTGTAAATATGTTGAATCCAAGTTTTGCCTCCAGGGAGTTTATAAAATCATTTATCTGACCCAGTATTACTTCAGGGTCTATAGTAATACTGGAGAATGTATCTATAACAAGGAATGCTATTCCTGTAAGTGGTATCAGGATGAAAATTAGAACAATAAGTACTATAAGAATTGCACTCAAGCCCTTTTTAAAGTTTAGTTTCTGAATAAGATACCTGTGTTGATCAACTACTAATATATAAAGAGTTGCGGCACCTAGAAAACCACTCATGTACGGGCGTGTATATCTGAAAATTATCAAACCTAATAGAATTATAAGTCCTATTAGTATATTCCTGTATTTCTGGCTATTTTTTACTAACTCTACTGACATATTAAAAGAGAAATTACTTTTTTAGATAATACTACAAAAAATCTTCCGGCTTTGCAAAGCCTCCCTCTATAAGTGCAGCCTTTGCATTTTCGTAATCAGACGATTTTACCTGCATATCAATATCTCCAAGTGTATATGCCAGTCTGTTTGAAACAAGATTTTTAAAATAAACTTCAATACCTCTCATTTCCATATAAGTTTGAACCATGGTCACATCAGCCGGAAAAGTGAAAGTTTTAACTGTAACAAATTTCTCTTCCATAGTCATTAATTTTAATTCAGTCTCATATATTAATTCTGTCGTCCAAAAGAGTATAAAATCAGTCCAATGAAATTATTACGTAAAAATAGGTTTTTTTTTAGAGATACCAGTTAATTGTAAACATTTCATTCATTTTTATGTTTACCTGTTTGTCTAAAAATAGAGGTGGCAATTATGATATGTCAGTGCTCTACTGAAATTTTGTCAGATTAAACACTTTTTTCTTTATAAGAAATTTTTGGCACAGAATTAGCAGTATGGTTGTATCGATTAGATAACTTAAATTAATAATATTAACAACAAATTTTAGTAGTATGAACATTAAACCATTAGCAGACAGAGTGCTGGTAAAGCCGGCAGCTGCAGAAGAAAAAACAGTTAGCGGAATTATTATCCCTGATACAGCTAAAGAAAAGCCATTAAGAGGTGAAGTAATTGCTGTAGGAAAAGGCACAAAAGATGAAGAAATGGTAGTTAAAGAAGGCGACAATGTGCTTTATGGAAAGTATGCAGGCACAGAAATCGAAATTGAAGGAGTAAAGCATTTAATTATGCGTCAGTCTGACATTCTAGCTATACTTTCATAAACACATAAACAAAAAGTTGAAATACCAGGCAATACATGCTTCATTTATATAGTATTTCAACATGTAGATAAACTTATCAAAAAACATAAAACAATTAATTAAAATAATATGGCTAAAGAGATTAAATTCAACATCGAAGCTCGCGACCTGCTTAAAAAAGGTGTAGACGAACTGGCGGATGCAGTAAAAATTACATTAGGACCAAAAGGTCGCAATGTTATTATTGATAAAAAATATGGTGCACCTCACATCACAAAGGATGGTGTTACTGTTGCAAAAGAGATTGAATTAGAAGATTCATTCAAGAACATGGGAGCACAGCTAGTAAAAGAGGTTGCTTCTAAAACTAATGATGATGCCGGTGACGGAACAACAACTGCAACTGTATTAGCGCAATCAATTATAAGTGTAGGCTTAAAAAATGTTACTGCCGGTGCAAATCCAATGGATCTGAAACGCGGTATTGATAAAGCCGTAGCTTCTATTGTAGGAAATCTGAAAAATCAAGCATTAGAAGTTGGTGGTGACCTGAAAAAGATTGAAAACGTTGCTAAAATTTCAGCAAATGGTGATGAAAGCATAGGTAAACTTATTGCTGAAGCAATGCAGAAAGTAAGCAAAGAAGGTGTGATAACAGTTGAAGAGTCTAAAGGTACTGACACATATGTAGATGTAGTTGAAGGTATGCAATTCGACCGTGGTTATATCTCACCATATTTCGTAACAGACACAGAATCAATGAAGGTTGAATTCGAGAATCCTCTTATTTTAATTCATGATAAAAAAATCTCAGCAATTAAAGATCTTCTGCCAATTCTTGAAAAAGGAATTCAGACAGGTAAACCAATGCTTATCATTGCGGAAGATATAGATTCTGAAGCTTTAACAACATTAGTTGTAAACCGTCTACGCGGATCACTTAAAATTGCTGCTGTCAAAGCTCCTGGATTTGGTGATCGCAGAAAAGAGATGCTCGAAGATATTGCAACACTTACAGGTGGAGTAGTAATTTCTGAAGAAAAAGGTCTGACACTTGAAAATGCTACTCTGGATATGTGTGGTAGCGCTGAAAAAATATCAATCGACAAAGATACTACTACAATTGTAAACGGACTTGGTGATAAGGAAGCAATTCAGAGCCGTATCGGACAGATCCGTGCTCAGATTGAAAAAACTACTTCAGACTACGATCGCGAAAAGCTACAAGAGAGACTGGCTAAGCTTTCAGGTGGAGTTGCCGTTCTTTATGTTGGTGCAAACTCTGAAGTTGAGATGAAAGAGAAGAAAGATCGTGTTCAGGATGCCTTGTCTGCTACACGCGCAGCAGTTGAAGAAGGTACTGTTCCGGGTGGTGGTATTGCATATATTCGTGCAGTTGATTCAATCGAAGATCTGAAAGGTGAAAACGATGATGAAACAACTGGTATTGAAATTGTAAAACGTGCAGTTGAAGAACCACTTCGTCAAATAGTAGCCAATGCTGGTAAAGAAGGTGCAGTTGTAGTTCAGAAAGTACGTGAAGGAAAAGGTAACTTTGGATACAATGCAGCTACTGACAAGTATGAAGATCTTTATGAAGCAGGAGTTATTGATCCAACAAAGGTTACTCGTGTAGCACTAGAAAATGCAGCTTCTATTGCAGGTATGTTCCTGACAACAGAGTGTGTTATAACTGATAAGAAAGAAGAGAATCCACTTCCTCAAATGCCTGCAGGCGGAGGAATGGGCGGTATGATGTAGTCAATACATTATAGAAAAAATAGATAACTGGTTTTAGCGTATAGCTTCGATGAGAATTCGTAAGTTATACGCTATTTCTTTTATAAAAAAGAAGTTATAAAGGGTGAAAACTTGCATTTTGATTATAATGTAATTCTTTTGCTGAAAATTTGATAAACATTTAATAATCAATACAATCTAACTGCTTTACCATTGGTATCATTTCGTAACATTTTCTTAATTACATTCTTAAATTTTATACTTAATTTTGTCCATGATTTAATTCAATCTAACAACTCTAATTTTATTAAAAAATTCATTTTATGATTAAAAAGTTGAGATTTATAGCAGTAGCACTATTTATAACAATTGCTACTGTGATGCAAGCTCAGGTAACAACATCCAGTATGAGTGGACGTGTTACAGATGTTGATGGAGCAGTGATTGGAGCAACAGTGGTTGCAACACATGAACCATCAGGTACAACCTACGGTACTGTGACAAACTTGGAAGGACGATACAACCTTAATGGTATGCGTGTTGGAGGTCCTTATACAGTTGAAATAACCTATATTGGTTATGGAGATAATGTAGCAGAGGGTATTACACTCAGCCTTGGTGAAAACTACTCTCATAATGTTGTGATGCAAGAGGAAACAGTAGCTTTGGGAGAAGTAGTCGTAACTGCTTTACGAACAAAATTTTCGTCTGAAAAAACGGGTGCATCAACAAACATTAATAATGAACAGATGTCAAGAATGCCCAGCGTAAACAGAAGTATTACTGACATTACAAGATTATCTCCTTACGCTTCAGGTA
>NZ_JAQVHI010000063.1:0-4200 GCF_028696275.1 Lascolabacillus sp. | reverse complement strand
CCAATCATTGTCATACTATGTTTTGATGATTGTTCTCTGAAATTACGATGTGATTTTATCAGATTACCCGATTGTAATGTTACAATTTTTGATTCATTCACCAAGTTAAGGAATAGTATACTATTACGTGTACTGGAAACCCCCTCTTTTACTCTTTTAATTTGACGTTTTGTCAATTTAGGGTTAAGTTCAAGAATGAAATCTCTTAAGTTTGTAACCTTATTAAATTTACTGTAGTCACCTGTTTTCTCCATTTCATTATAACAATTGAAAACATCAGTCAGAGTGTTGTAAAACACCTTTAAATCATCAATCTGCTCCTTAGAGAAGGCAGAGTGATTATTATTTATATAATTGAATGTTGACTCTGAAATCGCCTTTAAAGATTTTGTTAGTTCATATGAATAATCTACCAGCTGGACATACTCCTGCTCAAGATCCAATGCATTCATCTGAATACTTTCAATAGTAGGTACAACCTCGTAATCACGTTTATCTTTAAATTTTTCATATAACTCGATAGCTTCATTCATTGCCTTACGGGCTGATTTCCTATTCTCATCATTCAGTCCATCTATCACTTTCTTTAAAATCCATAGGGTCCTGTCCAGTACCATATGTACATCATTGTTGCATGATGTAATAAGCTGATCCTTAGTTGATAAAACTTGTTGTTGCTGTTCTTCTTTTGATTTTCTTTTTGTATGAAGCTTGCTCGATTTAAGTAACATAATTACAACAATAGCAATCATAATTACTATTGCAATTTTACCACCCCACATAAGAAAGAGGCCAACTGCCAATGCTGCAGAAAAAGCTACAAGTGCGGTTAAAAACCATCCTGCTACAACTGTCAATACACCATTTATACGATATACAGCACTTTCACGGCCCCAGGCACGATCGGCTAATGAACTACCCATTGCAACCATAAAAGTAACAAATGTAGTTGAAAGTGGCAGTTTCAATGATGTACCAAGCGAGATAAGCATTGCAGAAACAGTGAGGTTTACAGAGGCTCTTATTAAGTCAAAAGAAGCTTTATTTTCAAGTTCTACAGGTTCAAATCTTTTATCGATAAACTTTTTCATCGATTCAGGAATAATAGTGCTTATTGATTTACTCAAAGTGAGACTGCCTCTTACAATTGAACGTGATAAAGGTGATGATGAAAAACGCTCTATTCCTTCACCTTTTCTCGCAAGATTAACCTCTGTATTTGAAACTGTACGTGACTTTTTAGAAAGGAATAATGATAAAATCATTAGTGTTCCTGCACCAAGTAACCAATATATATTTGCAACAACAGGTTCAGAAAGCTTGCCCATATATAGTGTATTCAAATCACCTCCGGATGCAACTACCTCCTGCGCTATATGGAAAGAGTCAAAACCGGCCATGAATACTCCTATGAAGTTTACCAAATCGTTCCCTGCAAAAGCCATAGCAAGAGCAGCTGTTCCGGACAAGACGATCACCTTCAGTATTTTAACTCTGAAAATATGCTGAAGTATAGCCATTAAAATAGTCCAAGTTCCAAGTGTATATAGTAATGCCATCCCCATATTGCCCTCAAGATATGCAAGTAGTTCGGAACTAACTAATACACTACCTTTAAGACCTTTGAACACAGCAAAATAAGTAATTGCAGTAAGAGCGATACCTCCCCAGAGTGCTCCAAGGTATTTAAAAGGTTTTTTATAGTTGAAAGAAAATATTATTCGTGATATATACATAATGATAGAACCTACCAAAAATGCTATTGCAATAGATGTAAAAATACCGGTAATAATTGCAAGTGCTTTACCACTGTTTATAAATTCTCCAAGGTTACCACCGGATTCAGTAGTCCAGATTGTGTAGAGTGCAACAGCTACTGAAGCACCTAATAGTTCAAATACAAGCGAAACTGTTGTTGAAGTTGGTAACCCGAAGGTGTTAAAGAGATCTAGCAGTATAACATCAGTAAGCATTACTGCCAAAAAAAGCATCATTATTGATGGAAAAGTGAATTTTTCCGGATAAAACACCCCACTTCTTGCAACCTCCATCATCCCACTTGAGAACATAGTACCTAATAAAATTCCAAGAGCAGCAACTGCAAAAATTATTCTAATAGGTGCTACTTTGGAGCCTATGCTGGAATTCAGGAAATTAACAGCATCATTTGAAACTCCAACTATTAGGTCTAGTACTGCCAATCCAAGCAGAACAATTACAATAATCAAATAAATTGAATCCATTGATAGTAATTTGTTGATTTTATAACAGGGGCAAAGTTAAAACAATTTGGTTGTAGTTTAACAGTAACTTAACTTAAATGTATCAAAAGATAACTCTAAAAGTTTATAAATTGTAACATAATATCAATCGAGTTTTAATGTAAATACCTATCTTTACTTTATGGCAAGAAAAAAACTATCTCAATCTCAAATAGCATCCATAATCATCTTATGGATAGTGCTCGTAGTATATATTTTCTTATATGCAGAGCTAACGGCGTTTACTATTGTATCAATAATAATGTCAGGAGCAATAGTATTTATACCAATTTACAAAAATCTAAAAAAGTAGCAGTTTTAGTAACAGAAAACGTATATATTGCTGTAATATTTTAGAAATAGAAATTATTACTTAACTTTGCATTTCAAATTGATTATTTGTTAAATTTCTCTGCAACAAAGAGCATTAAAGGGTATAATAAATTAAAATTAAAATGAAATCATCAGAAGTTGTTAATTCAGTAAAAATGCGTTTTCCTAACGAGCCAGAGTATCTTCAGGCAGTTAAAGAGGTAGTGGAATCAATAGAAGAAGTTTATAACGAACATCCCGAGTTTGAAAAAGCAAACCTAATAGAGCGATTAATAATACCCGACAAAATACATACTTTCCGTGTAACTTGGACTGATGATCAGGGTAGGGTTCATACCAATATGGGTTACAGGGTACAACATAATAATGCAATTGGTCCTTACAAAGGTGGAATAAGATTTCATGCCTCAGTTTCACCTTCTATACTTAAATTTTTAGCTTTTGAACAGACATTTAAAAATGCACTTACCACTCTGCCAATGGGTGGAGCCAAAGGTGGTTCAGATTTCTCTCCAAGAGGAAAGTCTGATGCTGAAGTGATGCGATTTTGCCAGGCTTTTGTTGAAGGTTTGTGGAGAGTTATTGGTCCTGATACTGATGTACCAGCGGGTGATATTGGTGTTGGGGGAAGAGAGGTAGGCTATATGTTTGGTAAATACAAAAAATTAGCCGGCGAGTTTACAGGAACATTTACAGGTAAAGGCCGCGAGTTTGGAGGTTCTTTAATACGTCCCGAAGCAACAGGCTATGGCAATGTTTACTTTTTACTTGAGATGCTCAAAACCCGTAATATAGACATAAAAGGGAAAAAATGTCTTGTTTCGGGCTCAGGCAATGTAGCACAATATACTTGTGAAAAACTGATTGAGCTAGGTGCTATTCCGGTAACTCTTTCTGATTCTGATGGATATATCTACGATCCTGACGGTATAGATGAAGAGAAGCTTAAGTTTGTAATGGAACTCAAAAATCTATATAGAGGAAGAATTCGTGAATATGCAGAGGAGTTTGGTTGTAAATATGTTCCTGGTGCTCGTCCATGGGGTGAGAAGGGGGATATAGCACTGCCTTCAGCAACTCAGAATGAAATAGATCAGCAGGATGCTGAAATGCTTATAAAAAATGGAGTATTTGCAGTTTCAGAAGGTGCAAATATGCCAAGCACACCAGAAGCAATTGATATTTTCATCGAGAATAAAATACTTTATGCTCCCGGTAAAGCTGCAAATGCAGGTGGAGTTTCAGTTTCAGGCCTAGAAATGACACAAAATTCAGAACGACTGAGCTGGCCATCAGAGCAGGTGGATGAGAAGTTGAAATGGATAATGGGTAATATTCATGAGAATTGTGTAAAATATGGGACTGAAAGTGATGGCTACATAAATTATCAAAAAGGGGCAAATATTGCAGGATTTATGAAAGTTGCCAAGGCAATGATGGGTCAAGGAATATTATAATTGAAATTCAATTCAAATTTTATTTTTTTTATTCTGAGAAATGCAGTATTTTTGCATCCTGAATAAAAAAGAATGGTCCGGTAGCTCAGCTGGATAGAGCAACAGCCTTCTAAGCTGTGGGTCGTGGGTTCGAATCCCGCTCGGATCAC
>NZ_JAQVHI010000040.1:0-19099 GCF_028696275.1 Lascolabacillus sp. | reverse complement strand
ACCGACCGTTTACTGGATTTAACAAATCAATTACTCGATTTTCGTAAAACAGAATCAGATTCATACCTTCTTAGCCTTGAACCTCAAAATGTTACACAATTAATAAAGGAGTCACAACTACGCTTTACACCATTTGCAAAACAAAAAGGAATTGAGTTTGAGTTTTACCTGCCTGACACAGATATGCTTGTGCAAATAGATAAAGATGCCTTTTTAAAGATATTGAGTAATCTTTTAAATAATGCAATTAAGTATTGTGAAAGCTACGTAAGAGTTAACGCCTATATTCAGGATAAGGATCAACAGTTTCATCTTTTTACAGAAAATGATGGAGAACTGATTCCGCAGGAGTATGAGGAAGAGGTGTTTAAGCCCTTTGTGCAATTTGCTGCTGATGAAGTAAAGAATGGTTCCGGTACAGGTATTGGGTTAGCTCTGGCAAGCTCATTGTCACAGCTGCATAATGGGTCTCTGAGATTGGAGAATGACTCATTGGTTAACAGGTTTCATTTGATTTTACCGGTGGGTGATATCAGACAAGAGGAAAAGGTAATTGAAAAAGTAGATTACAATGAACTGTTTGTAAGCAATAATGGAGGTGAATTAAACAGAAAAACTACTGTTTTATTGGTTGATGATGACATAGAGCTATTGCAGTTTGAAAGTAAATTTCTATCTGAATATTACAATGTTCTTATTGCTGAAAACGGAAAAGAAGCGTTGGAAGTTTTGAAAAAATCGAACGTGAATATTGTTGTAAGTGATATCATGATGCCTGAAATGGATGGACTCGAATTCATGGAACGAGTGAAATCAGATATTGAATTTAGTCACATTCCTGTTATACTGCTAACAGCAAAAGTTACCAATCAGTCGAAAGTGCAAGGTTATGAACTTGGAGCTGATGCTTATTTAGATAAACCGTTTTCTGTTGATGTCCTGTTAGCCAGGATTGAAAACCTGCTTCAGGGGAGAGAAAAGCTACGGGAGTCATTTTTTAATAACCCTTTTACAGGTGCTGCTATAGTTGCTTTAACAAAATCAGATGAGGAGTTTATTAAGAAATTGAATACTCTGGTTCAGGATAACTTGGCAGAATCTGATTTTAACGTAGAAAATATGGCAGAACATTTTAATATGAGCAGAGCAAGTTTTTACAGAAAAGTTAAGGGTGTTCTTGATCTGACTCCAAATGAATACCTAAGGGTAGAGAGATTAAAAAAAGCTGCTTATCTTCTCAGAGAAGAAGATTATAAAGTAAACGAAGTTTGCTATATGGTAGGTTTTAACTCTCCTTCATACTTTACCAAATGTTTCCAACAACAATTTGGTATTCTACCTAAGGAATTTCAGGAACAGAGGTAAGTTTGAGAAGAAATTGCTATTTATTGAACAATATTTTATCAGGTGGACTTGCTTTAAAAACTATTTTCGTAACCGTAAGATAATAACCCTAAAATAAATTTATATGAGAACAATTTTTACCTTATTATTTACAGTATTAATTACATTAAATATCTCGGCACAATGGAAACCTGCCGGAGATAAATTAAAGACTAAATGGGCATCAGAAATTGATGTTAATAATGTTTTGCCTGAGTATCCAAGACCAATAATGGAACGTACTGAATGGCAAAATTTAAATGGCTTATGGAATTATGCTATTTTACCTGTGGGTCAGCAACCATCCAGTTATGATGGAGAAATACTTGTTCCCTTTGCTGTTGAATCAAGTCTTTCTGGTGTTCAAAAAAGAGTTGGTGAAGATAAAGAACTGTGGTATCAACGTGAATTTACAGTTCCTTCAAAATGGAGAAACAATAAAATATTGCTTCACTTTGGAGCAGTGGATTGGAGAGCAGATGTTTGGGTTAATGATGTTAAGGTTGGTCGCCACCAAGGAGGCTACACACCATTTTCATTTGATATAACTGCAGCTCTTGTTAATGGTACAAACACTATAAAAGTAAAAGTATGGGATCCTACAGACAGAGGATTTCAACCAAGAGGAAAACAGGTTAACAGACCTGAGGGAATTTGGTACACACCAGTTACAGGTATATGGCAGACTGTTTGGCTGGAACCTGTTCCTGAGACTTATATCAAAGACTTGAAAGTAACTCCTAATATTGATAATAATACACTTTTAGTAGATGCTATTACTAATATTTACACCTCTGCAAACAGAGTTGAAGTAACAGTTAAGGATGGAAACAGTATAGTTGCCAAGGGTAAATCAATAAACAAACAACCTGTTGAAATAGCTATGCCACAAAATGTGAAGCTTTGGACACCCGATAACCCACATTTATATGATCTTGAGGTTGTAGTTTATGATGGAAACAAGCAGCTTGACAAGGTTAACAGTTATGCTGCTATGAGAAAGTATTCAACTAAACGTGATGATAAAGGTATAGTTAGACTACAACTAAATAACAAAGATCTGTTCCAGTTTGGTCCACTAGACCAGGGATGGTGGCCTGATGGATTATATACTGCTCCAACCGATGAAGCTCTTGAATACGATATTATTAAAACTAAAGATTTAGGATTTAATATGATACGTAAGCACGTTAAGGTTGAACCAGCACGTTGGTATACACACTGTGACCGTCATGGAATTATTGTATGGCAGGATATGCCAAATGGTGATCGCAGTCCGGAATGGCAAATGCATAATTACTTTACCGGTAATGAAAGAGTTCGTTCAGCCGAATCAGAAGCTAACTATCGTCAGGAATGGAAAGAAATCATTGATTATCTTTATTCTTATCCTTCAGTAGGTGTTTGGGTACCATTTAACGAAGCATGGGGACAATTTAAAACAAAGGAAATTACTGAATGGACAAAATCATACGACCCAACACGTCTTGTAAACCCTGCTAGTGGTGGTAATCACTACACAACAGGAGATATTCTTGACTTGCATAATTATCCAAATCCAAGAATGTATTTATATGATGCTCAGAGAGCAACTGTATTGGGTGAATATGGCGGTATTGGCTGGGCAAATAAAGAACACCTTTGGGAACCTGACCGTAACTGGGGATATGTTCAGTTTAACAGCTCAAAAGAAGTTACAGATGAATATGTTAAATATGCCGAAGAACTTAAACAGTTAATTCGTCAAGGATTCTCTGCTGCAGTTTATACTCAGACTACTGACGTGGAGGTTGAAGTAAACGGACTACTCACATATGATCGTAAACTAGTGAAGGTTGACGAAGCCAGAGTTAGGAAAGTTAACCAGGAAATATGCAATATTTTGAACGATTAATATTTTTGTCAGTTTTCCTTCTCATGGTGCTATCCTGTGAAAACAGGGAGAATCATAATGAAAAGGATTACTATATAGAATGGGATAATACCTCTCTTGTCTGTATTTCAGACGAGGGAGGTTATCCTCGTTTAATAAGACTCAATGATGAATCATTACTGGCAGTTTTTGAAAACAGAAGAGGTGATGTAGTTATAAAAAAGAGTTACGATGATGGTTTAACATGGAATAATCTTATAGCATCATTTGAAGCTTTTAATTTTATTGATGCGAATACAGGAGAAGAAACAAGAGTTAATATTGCCAATCCTGAAATTATACAACTCCGCGATGGCGACTTATTGCTTGCTGTAAACCTGCGCCCTCGGAAAGAGGGAGTTTATCCATATTCAATCGCTTTGAAAAGAAGTCGTGATAACGGTTTTACATGGTCTGATGCGGATATTTTGTTTCAAGCTGCAGATATATTCAGTAATGGTTGTTGGGAACCATCATTTTTGCAATTGCCTGATGGTACACTACATATATATTTTGCCAACGAATATCCATATCAGGAATCTGATGAACAGGAGATTTCAGTATTGACTTCAACTGATAATGGTTTTACGTGGGATATTGAACCTAAAACGGTTAGTTTTCGTAAGGGACATCGAGACGGTATGCCGGTAGGGGTGCACGATGGAGAATCAATATATGTTGTAATTGAAGATAATGTTTCAGGACAGTTTAAGCCTTGGATAGTAAGTAGTTCAATCAATAACAGTTGGGAAAATCCTGTATTATTTGATTCATCTTATAGATACACAACACTAAGAGAAAATCTTCCTGATACAGTTTACGCTGGTGCACCATATATGATAAGAACTAATAATGGTGTGTATCTGATTTCTTATCAAACAACTGAAAACAGATCATCTAACTGGGAACTCTCTACTATGGAGGTGGTAATTAGCGATAAACCTTATGATTTTAGAAATCCAACTCAACCATTTGATGTACCTGTAAATAAAGAAGCGAAATGGAACTCATTATCTGATTTAGGGAATAATAGAGTTGCAGCAATTGCTTCGACAAACTTTAGTTCAGAAAAAATTGGAGTTTGGATGATCAAAGGGGAAATTGTTTCAAAGTGATAAATGATTCTCAAAAAGATATAATCCACAAAATATTAGATTGTTTCTTTTACAAATAATAATGATGTGAAAACAACATATATATATATAATATTTTTATTATTGTCGATCCTTAGTTGTAAAGCAAATGAGATTGTTGATGTTGATCCAACTTCGGTTAATGTCTACAGAAATCCTGTTATAAATTTAAGTTTGCCGGATCCGACAATTATTAAAGCAGAAGATGGCAATTTTTATCTCTACGCTACAGAGGATATCAGGAATACTCCAATCTACAAATCTTCTAATTTAGTTGACTGGGATTTTGTTGGTACAGCATTTACAAATGAGACAAGACCTTCTTTTGAACCAAAAGGTGGTCTTTGGGCTCCTGATATAAATTACATAAATGGTAAATATGTTTTGTATTATTCAATGTCAGTTTGGGGTGGAGAATGGACCTGCGGAATTGGTGTAGCAACATCTGACAGTCCGGAAGGACCATTTACAGATCATGGTAAATTATTCATAAGTAATGAGATAGGTGTTCAAAACTCTATTGATCAGTTTTATATTGAAGAAGGAGGTAAAAAATATCTTTTCTGGGGAAGCTTCAGAGGAATATATTGCATAGAACTGTCTGATGACGGATTGTCTTTAAAACCCGGAGCAGAAAAGAAACAGGTAGCAGGCACTGCATATGAAGGAGTTTATATTCATAAAAGAAATGGATATTTTTATATGTTTGCTTCTATAGGATCGTGTTGTGAAGGACTTAATAGTACTTATACAACCGTTGTTGGTCGTTCAGAAACTCTTTTTGGACCTTACGTTGACAAACAGGGAAGGCCAATGTTGGAGAATAATCATGAGGTCATTATAAAGAAAAATGATAGATTTGTAGGGACAGGACATAACTCAGAAATTGTCCAGGATAATAATGGGAATGACTGGATTTTTTACCATGCAGTATCGGTTGAAAAACCAAAAGGTCGTGTACTTATGATGGATAAGGTCAAATGGAATAACGACTGGCCTTATATAGAGGGAGGTTCTCCATCTCTTGAAGCAGAAAAGCCAGAATTTTAGAATAAGTCAAAACACAAATAAAAGCTTAAGGATTAAAGAATATTTTCTTACATTTGCGTACAGAAAATGTACATGTAAGATTAGTAGAACATTCTAACGGAAAATATTAAAAGGAATATGAAGAAATTTTATCAAATTGTTTTATTGTTAGTAGTAATTACAGTTGTGGCTTGTACAAATAACAAGCAAGAGACAAATACAGAGCTGGCTACTTTATCCGGAATTAAGAGAAGTGATTTTCAATCTTCATTAAATGGAGATTCTATAGATCTTTTTGTACTCTCCAATGCAAACGGTGTTGAGGTATCAATAACAAACTATGGAGGAAGAATTGTATCTGTTATGGTTCCTGATCGTGATGGAAACATGAAAGATGTAGTATTAGGTTATGATAATATTGATGACTACAGAGCTACAGATAACAATTTTGGTGCAACAATTGGACGTTACGGCAACAGAATTGCCCATGGAAAAATAACAGTAGAGGGTGTAGAGTATCAACTTCCTCAGAATAATTTTGGACACACTCTTCATGGTGGTCCGGAAGGCTTTGATAAAAAAGTATTTAAGGCAAATCAAATTGATAATCAGACTCTGGAACTTACATACTTGTCAGAAGATGGAGAGGCAGGCTTCCCAGGTAATCTTTCAGTGAAAGTTACAATGATACTTACAAATGATAACGCTATTGATATTCAGTATGAAGCTGAAACCGATAAAGAGACTATTGTAAATCTTACAAATCACTCATATTTTAATTTATCAGGAGACGCAAATAAAACGATTCTGAATGATGTCCTTACCATAAATGCAGATCAGTTTACACCTGTTGATGACACTTTTATGACTACAGGTGAGATATTGACAGTTGAGGGGACACCTATGGATTTCAGAAACTCAAATGTAATTGGTGAGCGTATTGATAATTATGAATATGAGCAATTGAAGTTTGGAGATGGTTATGACCATAACTGGGTTCTTAATACAGGGGGTGATATATCTCAACTTGCAGCATCTGTTTATTCACAGGAGACTGGAATACTGTTAGAAGTTTATACTACTGAACCGGGATTACAGGTTTATACAGGTAATTTTCTTGACGGGACCAATGTAGGTAAATATGGAGCAGTTTATAATAAACGAAATGCAATATGTCTGGAGACTCAGAAATATCCTGATTCACCAAATAAATCCAACTGGCCTTCACCATATTTGAAGCCGGGAGAAACTTATACAAGTCGTTGTATATACAAATTCTCAGTAGAAAATTAATTTATTCAACCGGTTTATATTCAAATATAAATCGGTTGAATTGTTTTTGTAAGTGTAAATAGGAGTGAAAATGTTTCAATTTAAAATAAAGAAAAACACAAGGTTTATAATATTACTTTTTTCTATTCTGATAATTTCATCATGTAGCATAAGACAGGAAAAGAATGTTGAATCTGAAGATGAATTTATAGATACCAGTGAGTATAAATATGGAATTTGTGTTGATTCTTTAAATGTTTCAAATTATCAAATTGAAAGAGGCGACCTGTTATCTACTATATTATCTGACCTAGGATTCACTCCAGCAAAAATCGAAGAGGTTAGTAATGTAATGGAACCTCTGTATTCTGCTTCTAAACTACAAATAGGTAATAATTACGCAACAATAACAACTAAAGACAGTACGCGAGCTATTAAATATCTTGTGTTTGAAAAGAATAAAACTGATTATGTGGTGATAGATTTTTGCAATGATTCTATTTCCGCATTTGAATCAACAAAACCAATAACACATCGTCGCGAATATGTTGAGGGAACAATTACTTCTTCCCTCTGGAATACCCTTATAGATGCAGAAGCTCCGGTTATTCTGGCACTAAAACTCTCTGATATATTTGCATGGCAAATTGATTTCTTTGATGTAAAAGAAGGAGACTCTTTCAGGTTAATGTATGATGCCGCATATATAGATGATACTACATACGTGGATATTGCTTCTATTGAGGGAGCAATATTTACTCATCAGGGTAAGAAGTTTAGGGCAATACCTTTTGAGCAGGACTCTATAAGAGAATATTTTGATGAGGAGGGAAATAGCTTGCGTAAAGCATTTCTGAAATCTCCTTTAGATTATTACAGGATTACTTCAAGATTTACCAATGCCCGATTTCACCCTATATTAAAAAGATATCGAGCTCACCATGGAGTTGATTATGCTGCACCAACAGGTACTCCTGTTAAATCAATAGGTGATGGAGTTGTGGTAGAAAAAGCATATCAGGCAAATGGTGCCGGAAATTATCTTAAAATTAAACATAATGCAGTTTACACAACAACATATATGCATTTGAGTAAATTTGCAAAAGGTATTGAAAAGGGGAGGCGAGTAACGCAAGGAGAAGTAATAGGATATGTTGGATCAACAGGTCTTTCAACAGGTCCACACCTCGATTTCAGAGTACACAAAAACAACCAGCCCATTAATCCATTAACAATGGAGGCTCCACCATCATTGCCTGTAAAGCCTGAACTACGTGATAGTTTTATTTTGGTGTTCGAAAGAGTAACTGCTGAGCTGGACAGTTTGAAATATATTAGGCAATTCTATGTTTCTGAATCTGACTCAGTTAGAATTACTCAAGGGGTTTAATTTATAGTATTTACACCAATCTTTTAATCCACATTCGTGACATTTGGGTTTTCTTGCTATACAGATATATCTTCCATGTAAGATTAGCCAGTGATGTGCTTTGGAAAGCAAATTCTCAGGTATATATTTTACAAGCTCTTTTTCAGTTTCGAGAGGACTTTTTGAGTTATTTGTCAGACCAATTCTATTCGAAACACGAAAAACATGTGTATCTACAGGCATTGCAGGTTTATCATAAGCAACAGCCAGAATAACATTTGCTGTTTTTCGTCCGACTCCAGGTATGGTTAATAATGAATCAATATCTGATGGAACAGTTCCATTAAAATCATTTACAAGTTTTTTGGCCATCCCTACAAGGCTCTTCGACTTATTATTAGGGTATGAACATGATTTTATATATTCAAATATCACCTCAGGTGTAGTTTCTGCCATTACCTCAGGAGTAGGGAAGTCTTTGAAAAGTGGTGGAGTGATTAAATTAACTCTTTTGTCAGTGCATTGTGCCGATAAGATAACCGCTATCAGCAACTGAAAGTTAGTTTCGTAATGCAACTCTGTCTCAGATGATTCTGCATTTTCTTCAAACCACTCCAAAACTTTTCTGTAACGTTCTCTTTTTGTCATTACTATCAACCTGCTTTTTATTCATTGGCCAATGGGATAAATTGAGCGCTAAGATCTGGATCAGCCATGTCAGGATCAAGCGGATACATCGGTCGGTTTATCCTTTTGTATGGCAATCGTAATAAGTCTTGATCTACTCCTCCCGGAGTTAACGCCATTACCCAGTCAGCTCTTATGTCATACAACTCAGGTGTTAGATAACCAATCTTGTTTACCAGAATATCTATTTCTCTGGGGTTTAATCCAAGGTCGGTATAATTTCTTTCATAGTGATATGCATTTCTTTTTTCAGTAACTATAGTATAGATATTACCTGATTTAACCACTACTTCCGTGTTATTATCACTCTCTTTAATTGCTGTTATTTCACCTTCTATCTTGATTGGTGGTGCAAAACGATCATCTACTTCAGCTCCGGCAAGTTCACTGACATGTCCGCCTACACCTACTTCCAATGCTTTTTTTATTAATTCTGGTCCAGGTATTGAAGAATAAATCAGCTTTTTACTATTCGCAGCCTTAAATTCAGGACGTTTGAATATTTCATGTAAAGTCCAAGTAACATCACCTGCACCTCCAGCTGTTGGGTTATCACCCATATCACTTATAATAAATGGCTTTTTATCACTGGCAAGAGCCTGATTCATAGCATCATCAAAGTATGTTGTAGGTGCAACAAACTCAAACTCTTCTCTGACATCCCAGAAGTGTTTTGCTAATGTCTCAGCAGCTTTTGCTACAGATTCCTTATCATCTCCATATGCCATAACTACCCCGTGATTTCTAGGTTCATCAGCCCATGGATATGACATCCAAATTGAAGCGTCTATAACGTTATCTCCATTAATTTGTCCGGGGATTAATTCATATAAACCTTTGCCCGGTTCAATACGAGTACTTGTCTTTTCTCCAGGGAGTAGAATAGGTACCGGAATCCAGGCTTTATAGGCTGGTTTACCTTTACCTGTTTCAAGACGTTTGAGTAAATTTGTTACAGCTCTTTTTTTAGTTTCTATCGCATCTTCATGAGGTGCAAGTCTATAGCAGGTTATTAAGTCTGAGTATTTTGCTAATCGTGGAGACACACTACCATGTAGATCCATGGTTGTTGACACTAAAACATCGTTACCAACCAATTCTCTTATTCTAACTAAAAAGTCGCCTTCTGGGTCATCAAGTCCTTGAACACTCATAGCACCATGAATGTCAAAGAATAAAGCATCCAGGGGAAGACTTGCTTCTAGCATAGTTAGTGTTTTAGTAACCAACGACTCATATGCCTCACGAGTAACTATACCACCCGGCATAGCGTGACCACGTAATGTTGGTAACCAAACAGCTCTGTCTATAATACCAGAGTCAGGATTCATGAAAGGATAATAACTAAATACATCATCGCCTTCACGAGCTCTGAAAGCCTCTTCGTGTGATACAGCAGGAGAAAAAGTGCTTGATTCAATAGCAATCCCTGCAATTGCTATTCTTGGAAGTTCATTGCTATTTTGACTCTTACATCCTGTCAGAATCAGTATGACTGTAACAGAAACAACAAGAATTATCTTTTTCATAATGAATATATTTTATTGATTGTTTACAACATGAATAGTATGCATGGCAACAAGGCATGCAGTTTCGGTACGAAGTCGTGTCTCTCCCAAACTAATTGGTTCAAAACCATTTTTAATTGCAGATTCCACCTCTTCTTCACTAAAATCACCTTCAGGACCAATAAGTATTAGAGCATCATCTCCTTTATTGTATAACTGGGTTAATGGTGTTTTGGGTTTATCATAGCAGTGAGCAATATACTTCTTTGAATTGAATTGCATTGAAATAAAATCATTGAAGCTTACCTGTATGTCAATCTCAGGTAATGAAGCTTGCTGTGACTGTTTAATTGCTGAAATAGCAATTTTTTTTAATCTCTCTGTCTTAATATCTTTTCTTTCGGAGAAATTAGAATATATTGGTGTGAATTTGTCAATTCCAATCTCAGTTGCTTTTTCAATAAACCATTCGTTCCTGTCCATCTGTTTAGTTGGAGAAAACGCAATATGAAGTTTGAAATTTCTTCCAGTTGGCACTTCGTAACGATTTAGAACACTTATTGTGCAGCCTTTTGAGTTTGCATCAATCAATTCACAGTCATAAAAAAAGCCTTTACCGTCAGTAACAGTTAATTTGTCGCCGGAGCGCATGCGAAGAACCTTCACACAATGTTGCGATTCATATTCTGGTAGCTGGGAGATGTTATCTATGTCTGGACTATAAAATAGATTAAAAGACATTACTATTTAATTTCGGTACTTTTTTAATTTTAGGATATGTTTTCCCTACGGTTTATCTCATCACGCAGTTTAGTAGCCAATTCATAATTTTCCTCATTAACAGCATCAGTGAGACGGTGTTTGAGAGCTTCGAGACGAAGACTGGATAACTCTTCATCATCGCTGTCTTCTTTTACTTTCTTAGGATAATCTTCCTCAACCGACGAAGCCTGTTCATCAAAGACAACTGCCATATTCTGCATTATTTCTTCCGTTGTATATATTGGTGAGTTTGTTCTAATTGCCAATGCAACAGCATCTGAAGTGCGAGAGTCAATCTTATATGTTATACCATCATTCTCAAGTATCAGTTCTGAAAAGAATGCACCCTCTTCAAATTTGTATATAACTACCTCAATTAGATTAATATTAAGCTTTTTAAAAATTGAACACATCAGATCATGTGATAAAGGTCTAGGTGGAGTTATCCCCTCCATCACAATGGCAATTGATTGAGCCTCAGGTGTTCCAATTACAATTGGCAAGCGACGGATGCCATTTTCTTCAGAAAATATAAGGGCATATGCGCCAGCTTGAACCTGACTGAATGATATCCCCAATATGGATAGTTTAACTCTTTTGTTCTCCATTTATACTGTTCTTTATTTAATAGCAACTTCAAATATAGTAATTTTTTGTCACTAATAATTTTCAGCAAACTATTTTTGAAAATTTGGTCGATTTAGGTGTGTAATATTTAAAAATTTTGTATCTTTGCACTCACAAAATCAAATGGTGGTTGTAGCTCAGTTGGTTAGAGCGTCGGATTGTGGTTCCGAAGGTCGCGGGTTCGAGCCCCGTTTTCCACCCACATCCTCCAAGAGGAGATTTTTCATTCTCATAAGATTAGTTTTAGGTAATCACGTATAAGTAAATACGTGATTTTTTTGTTTTATTAGCTATTGTTCTATTTTGAGAGTGATCTTCTTCTGAATTCAGAGCAAATAACTGAGGTTGCCACAGCAACATTAAGTGATTCTGAAGACCTAACACCTAAAGGATATTCGGGAATATACAGCTTGTTATCGATATAATTAATTATATCAGCACTTATACCTTTACCTTCACTTCCCATAATAACTAATCCATTTTCTGTTAGTTTCTCATCATATATGTTATTGCCATTTAATAATGTACCGTAAACAGGTATATCTGAAAGTTCTTCTAATAGTTTTTTTAAATCTGTGTATACGACAGATACCCTTGCAATTGATCCCATAGTAGCCTGTACAGTTTTAGGGTTATAAACGTCAGCACAATCCTCAGAGCAGAAAACATGCTCTATCCCAAACCAATCTGCAATGCGTATTATAGTACCCATGTTACCTGGATCCTGAACCCCATCAAGAACTAATGAGAGTTTGTTCTTAAGATCATCTTTGTTTATATTTGATTTTTTCTGATAGAAAACAGCAATAATTGTAGGAGGTGTTTTCAAAAATGTTGCCTTCTTTATTTCATTCGGACTAGCTATAATAACCTCCTTTGACATTGAATTTATCTCAGGATAAATGTTAATAATCTCTGGAAGTGCAACAATAAGCTGACATTCACAACTATTAATTAAATCAAAAACTAGTTTTGTGCCTTCTGCAACAAAGGTGTTATGTTCATTTCTAAATTTTTTATCTTTAAGTGAACGTATATATTTTATCTTGTTATTACTTAAACTCATTATCATTCTCAAATATTAATCAATTCATAATTTCAAACTTTATTCTGAGTGTAAAATTAATCATTTTATCTGTCGATTAGGTCAGGTTTTAAGGCAAATGAAGGTATAAACATATCAAACTATAGGGTAGGTAGATTTAAAAAATAACTATCTTTGTAAATAATCTACTTTTATGTGAATAGTATAATAACTATTTGCTATAAATGAATAACAATATTTGATCGATTTTTATGAATGATAATGCATTAATGAACAGGGCAGCCGACAATATCCGTATTCTTTCGGCATCAATGGTAGAAAAGGCAAAATCAGGGCATCCAGGTGGTGCAATGGGTGGCGCGGATTTTATAAATGTACTGTTCACGGAATTCCTAGAGTATGACCCTGAAAATCCAACTTGGGAATCAAGAGACAGATTCTTTCTTGATCCAGGCCATATGTCAGCCATGTTATACTCTGTTTTATGTCTAAGTGGTAAGTTTTCAATTGAAGAACTGAAAAACTTCCGTCAGTGGGGTAGTCCCACCCCAGGTCACCCGGAGAGAGATGTTTTGAGAGGAATTGAGAATACATCTGGGCCACTTGGACAAGGACATGCTTTTAGTGCAGGAGCAGCAATCGCAGCAAAGTTTTTAAAAGCTAGACTTGGAGATATAATGGATCATACTATCTACAGTTTTATTTCAGATGGTACGATTCAGGAAGAGGTATCACAAGGTGTTGGGCGAATTGCAGGCCATCTTGGACTGGATAATCTAATAATGTTTTATGATTCAAATGAAATTCAGTTATCAACAACTACAGATGTAGTTACAAGTGAAGATATTGCGAAAAAATACGAAGCTTGGAACTGGAAAGTTATTACGATTGATGGGAATGATGTAGAGCAGATACGTAATGCACTTACTGAAGCAAAAGATGAGAAAGAAAAACCTACTCTGATAATTGGTAAGACTATTATGGGGAAAGGTGCATTAGCTGCAGATAATTCTTCTTTTGAGTGTAAGGTGTCAACACATGGTCAGCCTTTAACTGCTGCAGGAGCTGATATTAATCAAACAATTAAGAATCTCGGCGGGAATCCTGATAACCCATTTGAGATATTTCCCGAAGCTCAAGCATTATATGATAAAAGAAAACAGGAATTAAAGAAGATTGTATCAGCAAAACAAGCAAAATTTGAGGAATGGGCAAAAGCCAATCCAGAATTGGTAGAGAAAAAAAGGAAGTGGTTCTCGCGAGAACTTCCAGAGATCGACTGGCAAGCTATCCAACAAAAACCTAATTCAGCTACCAGGGCAGGTTCAGCTGCAGTCTTAAGTGAACTGGCACAGAAGGTTGAAAATATGATAGTTGCTTCAGCAGACCTCTCAAACTCAGATAAAACTGATGGTTTCCTAAAGAAAACAAAGTCATTTAAGAAAGGTGATTTTTCAGGAGCATTCCTTCAGGCTGGTGTATCAGAATTTACAATGTCGTGTCTTAGTATTGGTATGAGTTTGCATGGAGGAGTTATTGCGGCATGTGGTACATTCTTCGCATTCTCTGATTATATGAAACCGTCAATCCGTGTAGCAGCACTTATGGAAACGCCGGTAATATTTATCTGGACACATGATGCATTTAGAGTTGGAGAAGATGGACCAACACATCAGCCGGTTGAACAGGAAGCTCAGATTCGTCTGCTGGAGAAACTTCAAAATCACAGTGGTAAAAACTCTATGCTTGTTCTTCGCCCTGCAGATGTTCATGAAACAACCATTGCATGGAAGTTAGCATTAGAGAATGATAATTCTCCAACAGGTTTGATACTTTCGAGACAAAATATTAAAGATCTTCCAGCTGCAGAGTCTAGATTTACCGAAGCACTTAAAGCTGAAAGAGGAGCTTATATTGTTGAAGATGATCATAACTATGATGTGATTTTATTAGCTTCAGGTTCGGAAGTGTCAACTCTGGTGGAAGGTGCAGAGTTGCTTCGTAAAGATGGAATAAAAGTTAGAATTGTTTCAGTGCCTTCTGAAGGATTATTCCGTTCTCAATCACAAGAATATCAGGATTTAATATTACCGAAAGGGAAAAAGAAATTCGGACTAACAGCTGGGCTTTCTGTTACATTAGAGGGATTAGTAGGAGCTGATGGTACTGTGTGGGGGCTTAACTCTTTTGGATTCTCCGCACCATATACTGTATTGGATGAAAAACTTGGATATACAGGTAAAAATGTTTATGAACAAGTACTTAAAATTTTGTAAACATAAGAAGCATAAAAATTAAATAACTAGGTATCATGTCAGATTTTAATGACTCGGAAAAACCTATCGGACTTGCATCAGACCATGCAGGTTTCAATGCCAAGAGCTACATAATAAAGGTGTTGGAAGATATGGGCCTGAAATATAAGGATTTTGGAGCCTATTCTACCGATAGTACAGATTATACAGATTATGCTCACCCTTTGGCACTGGCAGTTGAGAGTGGCGAATGCAGATTTGGTATTGCAATGTGTGGAACGGGAAACGGTATAAACATGACATTGAATAAGCATCAGGGAATAAGAGCCGCTCTTTGCTGGAACCCTGAGATAACATTTTATGCTCGTGCTCATAATAATGCTAATGTATTATCGCTTCCTGGAAGATTCCTTGATAATGATGAGATATTAGAAATACTTAAAGTGTTCCTTAATACACCATTTGAAGGTGGCAGGCATGAAAGAAGAGTTAATAAAATACCGTGCGGCTAAGAATTAAAAAGAAATATGTCACACTTTTAATCCTGCAGTTTTTATTTTTTCAGAACTGTATGGAATCAAGTTTTCAATTCGATAATAATCCAAAGGGCAATTTTGATGCTCTTTGGAATATTATCGATAGGAACTATTGTTTTTTTGAGTACAAGAATATAAACTGGGATGCAGTCTATAAAAATTACAGTTCACGTATTACACCCAATATGAATAATGAGGCATTATTTAAACTTATGGGTCAAATGCTTGCTGAACTTAAAGATGGACATGTTAATTTAACTGCTTCTCATGATGTAACTCGTTATTGGGAATGGCACGAAAATTATCCTGCAAATTTTGATTCAGAAATACAAAAACAATACCTGGGAAAGGAGACAGAATACAGCAGGGCTTCAGGTATGTGGTATAAAATTCTAGAAGACAATGTAGGTTACATTTATTATGGTAATTTCTCAAATGATGTTAGTAATGCCAGTTTGGATCAGATACTGATGAAAATGTCAATCTGTAGTGGATTGATAATTGATGTGAGAAATAATGGTGGAGGTAATCTTACCAATGTTGACAGAATAGCCAGTCGTTTCTTTAATGATAGAACGCTTATTGGCTATATTTCTCATAAAATTGGTCCGGGTCATAATGATTTTTCAGAACTTCATCCCAAGTATCTTGAGAGTTCAAATAGGGTCAGATATCAAAAACCTGTTGTCGTACTCACCAACAGAGGATGTTATAGTGCAACCAATGAATTTGTAAGTATTATGAAATATGCTCCTCAGTCAACAATTATTGGAGATAAAACAGGAGGTGGAAGTGGATTGCCTTTTTCATCCGAACTCCCAAATGGATGGTCAATTCGTTTTTCTGCTTCACCTATGTTTAATGCTGAAAAAGAGCACATAGAGTTTGGTGTTGAACCAGATATATATGTAAGTATGTTGCAGGAAGATAAAGAGAAAAACAGAGATACAATTATTGAAAAAGCCAGAGAACTATTAAAAAGGTAGCCACAAAACATGAATATTGTTGTTTCACCTTCTACAATACCATCATTCAATCTTGCTGCTGAAGAATATCTCTTCAGTCAAAAATATGATGACTTTGTATTTCTATACATCAACGATTCTAGTGTAATAATTGGTTCTAATCAAGCTGTTATTAACGAAGTAGATTTAGACTTTTGTATTGAAAACCAGATAACTGTTATTCGCCGCTTATCTGGAGGAGGAGCTGTATATCATGATAGAGGTAATATTAATTATTCCTTTATCCAAAATAAAACAGACGAACCTTTGAGTGCAAAGTTCCTCAATCCAATAATAAATACACTTCACTCATTAGGAATACCAGCTTTAATAGGCAAAAGAAAAGATATCTGGCTTGATGGTTATAAAATATCAGGTACAGCATCTCATATTTCTCGTGGTAGAGAGCTTCATCACGGCACACTTTTATATGATACAGATTTAAATGTATTGCAAAGAGTTCTTTCTTCCAAACAAAAAAACACTGTAAAAAAAGCAACAGCTTCGGTACCTAGTCCTGTTATTAACATTAAAACACATCTGTTAAAGAGTAATGGAAATGCTCCTGATGTTAAAAGTTTTTATGAGATTGTTAAAGAGAGACTTATGTCTTTTTTCAATATAAATGAATTGAACAATCTACAAATAGAAGAGATTGAAAAAATAGAGGAGATTAGAAAAAACAAGTATATACAGAGAGATTGGAACTACAAAATGTAATTTTTACATTTATTTTCTCTGTTATTATATTTTTTTTGTACTTTTATGGGCCATATGCTTTCAATATAAAAGAAAGCAATAATCATATTTTTATATCATTTAAACAACAATGTCGAGAATTTCAGAGAGGAACAACAAACCCAAAAAGAAATTTCACCAGCGAAAAGGTTTTCTAATATCAATAGGAATAATAATAGGAGTAGTTTTTGTTGCAGCTTTATATCAGACATCGGTATATTTTTCAACAAATGAATCCTGTATGATGTGTCATGTACACCCACATGCAGAGGAAAGCTGGCAGTTATCGGTACATGTAAATAATGGAAGTGGTGTTACGGTTAATTGTGTTGACTGTCATCTACCTCCTTCAGATAATACATGGGCACATTATTCTGCTAAAGCGGTGTTGGGAGCAAGAGATTTATGGGGATACCTTACTAAGGATAGTGCAGATTTTAATTGGGATCAAAAATCAGAATTGGAATATGCAATAAAATATATTCCCAATGAATCATGTGTGAAATGCCACCAGAACCTTTTTCCTGAAGGTATAACTGATGATGGGATAACAGCACATCTTTATTATGATGACAATGTAGAGAAGCTTGATCTGCAATGTATAAGCTGTCACTTAGATGCGGGTCATTATAATCCAAATTATGCCCATGGACAGATGGTTGGAATACCGGGAATGGGTGGATCATATGCTGTTGACACAAGTCTCTATTTTAAAGAATCTACACCAGTTAATTCTTTCACTAATTTCAGGGAACAGATACCTGGTACTGCAGTCTCTTTTAATATGATAGCAATTGAAGGCGGAACATTTATGATGGGAAGCCCAGAAAAAGAGCCCTTCAGAAAACCTGATGAATCGCCTCAACACGAAGTTACAGTAAGTCCATTTTTTATGGCAGAAGTAGAAACTACCTGGGATCAGTACTGGGCATTTTATGCAGAAACAATGAGTGAAGGAAGAACTCCCCCGGAAGTTGTATATGAAAATAATCTAAAAGCATTGGGTGTTGATGCAATCTCAGGTCCCACACCACCTTTCGGATATCCAGATCAGGGTTGGGGACAAGGAGACAGACCTGCAATCACTATGACACATTATGCTGCTGAAACATATTGTCAATGGTTATCAGAAAAGACCGGAAAGAAATATAGATTACCAACCGAAGCCGAGTGGGAATACGCCGCAAGGGGTGGAACTGAGACAGCTTATTTTTTCAAAGGTAATCCTAAAGAGTTTTCAAATAAAGGGTTCATGAGAAATGTATTTAAAGCTAAGACCGACAGCATAAGTTCATACGTAATATATGATAATAACAGTAACGGTCGTACACAACTGCCATCGGAAGTTCTGCCTAATCCATTTGGATTAAAGAACATGTTGGGTAATGTACTTGAATATACAGCTGATAAGTATGATCCTGAAGCATATAGTAAGAGATCAGGCAAAACTGTGGATCCTATAGTCACCGAGGGTGAAGAATGGGTTGTAAGAGGAGGAAATTATAGTTTTGATGCCTCAGATGTACGTAGTGCATCACGTTTTCATACACAACATGATGATTGGATGAGAACAGATCCACAGCAACCAAAAAGCATATGGTGGTATTCTGATATTAAAGGTATTGGATTTCGCGTTGTATGCGATCCGGAATTTTAATACACATTGAAAATTGACTATTTATTTTTTACATAATATTTATCCAGATGAAAAAAGAAAATAATTTAACCAGAAGATCATTCCTGAAGACTTCTGCTGTAGCAGGTGCAGTAGGTGTAATTGGCACAGGTTCTGCCGGTTTGCTAACATCTTGTAGTGGTGGAAATAAAGGAAAAGGTGGA